>JBEKLV010000338.1:0-3163 GCA_050008835.1 Bacteroidota bacterium
AATAATTCCTCTAAAGAATCATGCAGAAGCTGCAGCAGTTGCCTTAGAAAATGTGAAGAATAGTCGCATTCCCATTCATTATGTTGGCCATCGATTCGTTCATGGCGGTGATCATTTTCAAAGATCGGTATTTCTTTCAAATGATATCATGAAACAATTGAAAATGTGCTTACTGTTAGCACCTCTTCATAATCCAAGTTCGTTCAGTGTTATACTCGAGTGCAAACGTTCGCTCCCGCAAGTTCAGCAATATGTTGCATTTGACACCGCCTTTCATTCTTCCATTCCCCCCATCGCATTTACATACGGGTTACCAAAGAAGATTGTAAAAAAATATGGTTTTCGTAAATATGGATTTCACGGCCTCTCATATTCTTATGTTGTGAAAGAAGCAGCTCGTTTTCTTCAAACTCCGTTGGATAAATTAAGAATTGTTGCTTGTCATCTTGGAACTGGCGGATCGAGTGTTGCGGCAATCAAAGAAGGACACTCCATCGATACTTCCATGGGTTATACGCCTCTTTCCGGTCTGGTAATGAGCACACGCAGTGGAGATCTCGATCCGATACTTGCTCTTTATCTAATGGCTGTCTATGGTTATCGAGGTGAAGAACTTAACGATATTCTGAATCGAAAAAGCGGTTTTCTCGGGATCTCGGCATTCTCCAGTGACATCAGAGATATCATAAAACATATTGAGGAAAAGGAAGAAGATCAGTCGGAACTCGCCTTGAATATGTACATCCACCGTTTGAAGAAGTATATTGGAAGCTACATTGTTGCACTCGGCGGTATTGACGTTTTGGCTTTCACCGATGATATCGGCGTTAATAGTTGGGAAGTAAGAGAAGGAGTCTGCAGTAATATGGAATGTTGGGGAATGGAATTGGATGAAAAGGCTAATCATAAGGCAGCTAAAGACAAAATATCAATTCTAAATTCAAAGAATTCTAAAGTCAGTATACTCACCATCCCAACAGAGGAAGAACTTGTTATTTGTTGGGAAGGAATAAATCTGATAGGTGATAATCATGATGCTGCTGTTTGATCCGGATCCTCCTTTCATCTGTTCGTACTCATTAGGTAGTGGTACTTCCAAAGAGCACATGCAAAGATTCACACCTGATTGGTTCAGGAATGAAGTTGACAACATGAAATCGAGTAAAGTGAAAGCGATTGGCTACCTCTTACATCATGGCGGCGAGGAAATAACTGAACCGGTAAAATTACTAACGAAAGGATCTCTCAGTAAAGTTGAGAATTGCGTTCGGTTTCTCCCAGAGCAAAATGAGATGACTTTAAGGATTGCGCGATATTGTATGAAAGTGTTACCTGAAATTCCTCATGTTCTTTTTTGTGACACCGCGCTTTTTGCACATCTTCCTGCAGAAGCAAGTACGTATGCAATTCCATACAAATTGCGCGCAGAGGGCATACGAAGGTATGGTGGGGATGGGTTGTGTCATCAATGGGCGTGGGAACAAATCAACACACTGAAAACGAGGTTGTATAAAAGAGTGATCAGCATCCATCTTGGTAACCATACCAATATTGCTGCTTTTAAAAATGGGAAAGCAGTCGAAACCAGCATAGGATTTACTCCGATTGAAGGTATCATTTCATCAACCGGTTGTGGAGACCTTGATACAGCTATTGTTCTGCAGCTCGTCTCTGCTGGTATGTCGTTAGAAGAAATCAATCGATCATTATCGAGCGAAGGTGGTTTTATCGGTCTTCTTGATAAACAATGTAGCTTAACCGACATTTTACAGAAAAGTGAAGATCCTAATACGAACTTCGTGCGAGATCTCTTCTATTATCAAGTGAAGAAATTCATCGGATCTTTCATTTCAGTGCTTGGTGGAGTAGATGCAATCGTATTTGTATGCGATTATGTTGACGAATCAATTGAACTCATTGAAGAGACATGTCGGTCACTTGATTTTCTTCGATTGAAAAGGAGAGAGAAAGCAAAAGTTCAGGATGATTATCGGATTTTCTCGGAAAAAGATTCAGAAGTTGATGTTTTTTGTTTCAAATATGATAAATTGAATATACTTACAAAAAAACTTATAAACTTAACAACAAAGGAGTTATAACCATGTCACCAGAAAGAAGATTCCTCGTAGACGTCGGAATGAATAATTTGCCGTTTCCTATGCGAGTGGTATCAAAGGTTCATCCAGACGGTCAATCAACAATCGGCAATATATCGATCAATGCACACATCATGCATTTGTTTGAAGCACAATGGATTGATAAATTTATACAAATTCTGCATCAACACCGGGATATCATTGGTACGAAGAAGTTGTGCTCCAATGTTATGGATTATGTGAAGGAATTCAATGAGGCACCGGTGAAAATCGATTATGAGTACCCCTTCTTCATCGAGAAACTGACACCTGTAGCTAAGAATAAATGTCTCGTACGATATCTTTGCAAATATTCTGTAAAGGCATCCTCTATTCAAGAGCCTAAAGTCTTATTTAATATAAATATCCCGATCATTACGACGTACCCCAAATCCTCCAACTTGCTTTCAGAAGTGCCATTTGGTCAATTGAGCATTGTTTCTGTCACGATAGAATCCAAAGCTGAAATATATCCGGAAGACATTGTCGAAATGGTTGAAAAACATGCATTAGCATCTGTATACTCGTACCTCACTCCGGAGGATCAGGATTATATCATCCGTGCAATCCATAAAGGAAATAAATCAAGTGTCATCACAGTTGACGAAATCAAGGAAGAGTTGGCTCACGATAGCAATGTAATATGGTACTCGGTTCGTTGCAACAACTTTGGTATGCTCCATTCCTATAGCACTGCCATTGCGACAGAAAAGAGCAGTTGGGTCCCTTTTAGTGAATATAGTGAAGAACTTGACCGAGACGGAGGGTTAGTGCAAAAGTAAATGGTATTTTTGTCTATCGAATTATTTCTTCGGTGAATACTGGAGCGGTCCTTTTACAATTCTTGTGTTGCGCGCTCTGTAGTATGTTCTTGCAGATATGACACTGAGCTGGATGTAATATTACAAAAACAAACACTAAGTCTCCCGAAGGGATACCTTTGGCATATCTAATCACATGTTAGGGCACACGGAAATTACTTTGTGAAAGGAATATTGTCATGAGAGTAGGTGGGAATCTCAATATCA
>JBEKLV010000339.1:0-3155 GCA_050008835.1 Bacteroidota bacterium
CCGTCAATCCACGCGAACTGTTTACAGTATGGCATTGATATGACACATGAACCAATACCTATTGTCCCAGCGGCGCATTATTTTTGCGGCGGTGTGTGGGTAGATTTGTGGGGACGAACAACGCTTAATCATTTATATGCCGCAGGAGAGGTCGCATGCACTGGACTTCATGGCGCAAATCGGCTTGCTAGTACTTCATTACTGGAAGGCGTTGTTTGGGGACATAGAGCAGCAGAAAATTTTCTTAACACATTGAAAGAACATCCTCAGCCGCGGGCAGAAGAGATTCCACCTTGGCAAGAAACAGGAACGTATATTCAGGACTCCGCTCTTATCAGCCAAGACATGAGCGTTATCAAAAATATTATGTGGAATTATACCGGTCTAATCCGTACAAACGAACGATTACAACGCGCAATTCGTGAACTACGACACCTCGAATCCGAAATCGAACGCTTCTACCGCGCCGTAAAGCTAACGGACGACATCATCGGTTTGCGCAATGCTGTACGCGCTGCTATCATCGTTACCATCTCCGCCTGGGAAAATAAAACGAGCGTTGGCTGTCATTACAGGCAATGAAGCTACTGATCGATAAGTGCCACCTGTAATTTTCGATTGAAGTTATTTGAATATTTTGAGGTGTTTCCTCTAAAAAAGTCCCTTTTTTTATTCAAGAGTTTTAGGTATCATTTAGCACATCATTGAAAGGATATAATAATGTACAGGCCGCAGATTACGGTTGTGGATTGCACTATACGCGACGGTGGCTTGATGAATAAATCCAACTTCACGTTGGATTGTGTGCAAGCGGTTTATAAAGCCATCTGCGAATCAGGTGTACATATCGTAGAGTTAGGGTACCGAAACAGCCGAAAAATGTTTGACCCAGAAAAATACGGCGTATGGCGTTTCTGCGATGACGAGATGATCAAAAAAGTCGTAGGTGATCATAAATATCCGGACACCAAGATTGCCGTTATGATGGACGCACACAAAAGCTCCATCGATGATCTACTCCCAAAAGAAAAAAGTCTGGTGGATTTAGTGCGCTGTGCCACTTACGTTAAGGATATTGACAAATGCATTATGATTGTTAATGACGCCACGGCTAAAGGTTATGATACAACCATCAACATCATGTCAATTTCTACGGCTCCGGAACGCGAGCTCAATGAAGCGTTGCAACAGATTCACGAAGAGACAAAAATCAAGGCATGTTACATTGTAGACAGTTTCGGAAATTTGTATTCTGAAGACATTGATTATTTTGTTTCTAAGTACCAGAAACTTTTACCAGGCATCGAAGTTGGTGTTCATATGCACAACAACCAACAGCTTGCATTCGCTAATACAATCGAAGGCATAATCCGCGGTGCAAATTATATGGATGGTACTCTCTACGGATTGGGCAGGGGCGCAGGCAATTGCTGTTTGGAACTTTTACTCGGGTTCCTGAAAAATCCGAAATTCAATATACGACCGATATTAGATGTCATCGGCTCACATATTATTCCGCTGCAGAAGGAAATCAACTGGGGCTATGCAGTGCCTTATATGATAACAGGCATTATGAACCGACATCCAGAGGAAGCCATAAAGCTAATAGCATTACCGGAAAAAGATCCGGCAAAATATAATTTTCACGCGTTCTATGAAAGAATGCTAGATCCGGAACCATAGACAATCCCGCCCGCCGATAGAAAAAGTTCGGCAATGTTGGCAACACTTGAAAATGTCCACCAAAATAGTCTTGGACAATTTACCTTTTCCAATTTAATCACAACTAAATAGGAGGCAGTATGATATTTCTTCTTAGTTTAATTATTGTTATCGGTGCTATAGTCGTTTGGATTAACGCTCACAAAAAAGTGCGCGATGAACATAATCCAATATTTAAAACAACAGCATCTGCTGCCGGAGTAACTGCTTTGGCGTTTGCTCTTATTGCATTATCACAGATGTTCACTGTAGTACCAGCAGGCAATGTCGGAGTTGTGGATTTTTTTGGTACTGTATCTGATAACACCTTAAAAGCTGGTATCAATTTCGTTAATCCACTTGCGCGTGTAGTTAAGTTATCCGTGCAAACGCAAGAAATCAAAGAAGTGATGGATGTTCCATCGAAGGAAGGAATGACCGTACAGCTTGAAATTAGCGCGCTGTATCATCTCAATCCCGAAAAAGCAGCAGATGTATATAAGACAGTTGGGGAAAATTATCTCGAGGTACTGCTCGAACCACAGTTCCGTTCCGTCGCTCGTGGCGTCACAGCCGGATATGAAGCCAAAGCACTTTATACTTCCGAACGAGAGATGCTGGCACAAATTCTTATGAGTGATTTAGAGAAACTCGTAGAACCTCGGGGTATCACTATTGAATCAACTCCGTTGCGTCGCATCGGACTCCCCCCCGGCTTACAAGCATCCATCGAAGCAAAACTCCAGGCCGAGCAGCAGAGTCAGCAAATGCAATTTGTCCTGACAAAGGAGAAGCAGGAAGCCGACCGCAAACGGATTGAAGCACAGGGTATTTCAGATTTCCAAAACATTGTTGCGCGAAACATCAGCGAACAATTGCTCCGGTGGAAAGGGATCGAAGCAACGGAAAAACTGGCCAACTCCCAGAATACAAAAGTTATAGTGATCGGCGCAGGCAAAGATGGTTTGCCGTTGATTCTTGATACAAAGTAATTTGCAAATCAAGGTTGATGTTTAGATCCAGACAATATTTCTGAAATCATAGCATAAGACAAAATAGTGCGGGTGAATTAAACGTGAAACGAAAACACTTTATTCAAAAGACGGTTTATCTCCTCCTCTTGTCCATCCTTTTTACAACTCATTCCATGCTTGGACAGACCATCAAACCGGATTCAGCGCGAACCATTCTAATGGTTGCCGTATCAGAAGCACAATTATCGCAAAAAAACGTTTTTCTCATCTTCCACGCTACATGGTGTCCGTGGTGTAAGGTATTAGAGACCGCATTAAATGATCCGGAAATTAAAACGCTGATTGACAATAATTATATTGTCACATTCCTGGACGTTTTGGAACATGGAGAGAAAATACAAACGTACGAAAACCCGGGAGGTAAGGAGATATTAGCGAATTATGGAGGAACAGAATCCGGTCTTCCGTTCATGGTCTTTC
>JBEKLV010000034.1:0-17264 GCA_050008835.1 Bacteroidota bacterium
GCCCAAAATGCGGTTGCGACAGGGGGGACTGCGGTTCATGTTCAGTAATGATCGATGAGAAGACGGTACGGAGTTGCATGGTGTTGGCCATAGAAGTTGAAGGTCGGAAAATAACAACGATAGAAGGATTGGTTGAAGATGACCACTTGACGCCGCTGCAACAATCATTCATTCATCATAATTCTTTTCAATGCGGATTCTGCGCACCCGGCATTATTCTTTCTGCAACCGAGCTGCTGAAACACAATACATATCCGAACGAGGAACAGATCAAAGAGGCTATAGCCGGAAACTTATGCCGTTGCACAGGGTATCAGCCCATCATTGATGCGATCAGATCTCTCACCTCCAATCCGGAATCATTCAAAGCTTCGGGTCGGAACAAGGAGATGAAGTCATGAGCGAATTGAAATTTGTAGGACACGATGCGATTCGAGTTGATGGGTTTGCCAAAGTAAGCGGTGCCGCTCAGTATGTGGACGATCTGGAATTCGGCTCTGGATTACTCTTTGCAGAGATTGTAGAAAGTCCATTTGCACATGCAGAAATCTTGAAAATCGATGCATCAAAAGCAGAACGAGTTCAAGGTGTGGTCAAGGTAGTGACAGGAAAAGATTTTCCTTTCAGCTTTGGATTATATATGCAGGATCGATATATCTTTGCACAAGATCGTGTTCGGTTCGTTGGCGAACAAGTAGCGGCGGTTATCGCAAGCGACATCGTCACTGCAAAGAGAGCAGCGAAGTTGGTCAAGGTGACCTATAAAGAATTGACCCCCATTTTCAAAGTGGAAGATGCTCTCAAGAAAGACTCGTTACTCATTCACCCAAATTTAAAGAATTATAAGCGGGTCCCTTGGTTCTTTCCAGAAGCGGATACAAATATTGCTCATTTAAGAAAAGTTCGCAAGGGAAACACTGATTCTGGAATGAAGGAAGCGGACCTTGTCTTCGAGGACACTTATACCGTTCCACGATATGCACATTGTGCAATCGAAACTCATGGTGCTGTTGGATTGTGCGACCTCGCAGGACGATTGACAGTCTGGGCGGCATCACAATCACCATTCACCCAGCGTAATCTTTTTGCAGAGGCATTAGCTCCGCTCGGATTGTCGCATAAAGATATACGTGTCATTGCACCATACGTTGGCGGGGGATTCGGAGGGAAAGCGGGTGTCTCGATGGAGATTTTGGCTGCAGCATTGGCCACCACAGTAAAAGGCAATCCAGTCAAAATTATCTGGTCTCGTGCGCAGGAATTTTACAACACCTATCAACGGCAAGGATTGGTCGCAAAGACAAAGATAGGTGTGAAGAAGGACGGTACAATCACGGCGCTGGAACAAACCCTCTATTGGGATGCTGGAGCCTATGTTGAATATGGGGCAAATGTTGTAAATGCTGCAGGACTTTCAGCAACTGGTCCGTATCGAATTCCTAATGTCAAAATAGATTCTTATTGCATTTATACGAATCTGCCACCGGGAGGACCATATCGAGGCTTTGGGTACTCAGAATTTTTATTTGGGCTGGAGTCGCATATCAATGAGACAGCAAAGCGGATTGGATTGGATCCGGTGGAATTCAGACGCCGCAATGCAATTCAGGAAGGAGATACATTGACCTACGGAGGTCATATGAATCCCAGTGGTCTCCGCGAATGTATTGATAAAGCTGCTGATGCGATTGAATGGGGGAAGAAAGTCGAACACCCCAATGATCCCACAAAAGTAAGCGGCAAGGGATTTGCTTGTTTCTGGAAGGCCCCTGCAATGCCTCCGAATGCTGCATCAAGCGCCTTTATCAAATTCAATGAAGATGGAAGTTTGAATATTTTGATCTCAGCTATGGAAATCGGTCAGGGACTTTTAACAGTGATGGCTCAAATCGCAGCAGAAGTGCTGACAGTGCCGATTTCAAAAATCCGTGTTGAAGTGCCGGACACAGATCGGAATCCCTACGAATGGCAGACTGTTGCATCTCATATAACATGGGGTACCGGTAATGCAGTGAAGAAAGCAGCAGAAGACTGTCGTGAACAAATCTTCGATCTGGTCGTGCGTGCTCTTGGAAAAAAGCGAGAGGATTTGTATCTGGAATCTGAGCACGTGTGTTCAAGGACCGATCCGAACTTTAAAAAAGCATTGAGCGAATTCGTTATCAACGGATTTATGATGGACGATGGAACGTATCGCGGCGGGCCAATCATGGGCCGTGGAATGTTTATGCCGGAATTTGCTTCTGCCTTATCTGATCCTGAAACAAGCCAAGGAGGGAAGCTGAATGTTCACTATACGGTCGGTGCGGCTGCAGTGGAATTGGAAATTGATCGCGAGACGGGTCGTATGCGTATTCCGAAAGTTGTTCTTGCTGTCGATGTTGGTAAAGCGATAAATCCGGATCTGGTGAAGGGTCAAGTTGTGGGAGGCATTGTGCAGGGAATTGCTACAGTACTCTATGAAGATTTACGGTTCAACGAGAAGGGGCGGCTCCTGAATTCAAATTTCACTGACTATAAAATTCCCACCGCAATGGATATACCTGATGAAGTAATTTCGATATTAGTTGAAGTGCCGCAGCCGGATGGTCCGTATGGAGCGAGAGGTGTTGGAGAACATACGATGATTCCGGCAGCGCCTATAATCGCAAATGCGATAGAAGATGCATTAGGGATTCGCATAAAAGCCATGCCCATCACTGCAGAAAAAGTGGCTTTGGAAATATTGCGGGTAGAGAAATAGATGGTTTATTGCACAATCGATGAATCCATATAGAAACTCAGAATTGGGATCGATCCTATAAGTGACCCGCGATTATGTTTCGGAAAGTCAAGACGGAAAAAAGTATACTGAGGAGAGGTCTGCAATGCCAAGACGAATTATTGGTATTCATGAAAAGCTGCCGATATTGGAGAGTATCCCCCTTAGCCTCCAACATCTGACGGCAATGTTTGGAGCAACGATCCTGGTTCCTATCCTCTTAGGAGTCGATCCCGCAATTTCGCTCCTAATGAATGGGATAGGCACCTTGATGTATAGCTGGGTCACCAAAGGGGGCATTCCCGCGTATTTAGGTTCTAGTTTTGCTTTTATTGCACCAACATTATTGATCATCAGCAGCTACGGCGGTTTTCATCACGCCCAATCAGGGTTTATCTTTTTTGGATTGTTCTTTATCGCCATCTCGTTTGTGGTTCAGCGATGGGGTATCAGATGGATTGATGTCGTCATGCCGCCAGCTGTGATGGGAGCTGTGGTCGCGATCATTGGGCTTGAACTTGCACCGGTTGCAGCGCAACAAGCAGGACTAGCTCCCTGGCCTGCAGTTGTTGGGAAAGTGGTTGAACCTTTTGTGCCGGAAAATAATGTTCTTATCATTTCAATGTTTACCTTGAGTATCGGAATTGTTGGCACAGTGATGTTCAGGGGTTTTATGCAGGTGATTCCAATCTTGTTTGCAGTTGTTGCTGGTTATATGCTTGCCTTTGGAATGGATTTGGTGAATACAAAAGCGATCACAAGTGCAGCGTGGTTTGCCATTCCAAAGTTTCAGCTCCCTATGTACGATTCGAATGCTATCATCATTATCGCGCCAGCATGTATTGTTGTCCTCGCCGAACATATCAGCCATCTGATTGTAACGGGAAAAATTACTGAAGCTGATCTAATGAAGAAGCCCGGTTTGCACCGATCGCTCCTCGGCGATGGTATCAGTAATGTTTTATCAGGCTTTGCCGGGTCGCCGCCGAATACGACGTACGGCGAAAATATCGGTGTTATGGCAATTACCCGTGTATATTCTGTTTGGGTTATCCGTGGGGCAGCCTTTTTTGCAATTGCATTCTCATTCATTGGTAAAGTTTCGGCAGCGATCTCTACTATTCCTTCTCCGGTCATGGGGGGTATTACAATGTTGCTCTATGGAGTAATCGCGGTGCAGGGGTTTAGGATATTCATAGAGCAAAAGGTTGATTTCAGTAAAAACCATAATATGGTGTTGGGCGCAATTACATTTGTTGTAGGTGTCAGCGGGGCTAGCATCAGCATTGGATCAGTACAACTTAAAGGCATGGCTTTTGCAGCGATCACGGGCGTTATGCTGTCTTTGATTTTTTGGATATTGAAAAACTTTGGAATGATAAGGAACGAAACGTAGCACCGCTGGAAAAGTTATACAGAGTCATATGCAATGATGTGACCCAGCATCGAATTGAGAAAGCAAAGGTTTTTTTAAATCTCTTTATGCATTAGAATACGAATTCAGAACAGGAGAGAAACTCCGAAGGCTTAGCGATGATGTATATTCATGTCGTAATTCGAAAAGGTCTTGCGGCACAAAGTCCATTTTGACAGCTCCTACTATCGATGTTGAAAACCTACGTAAGGCCGGTGTGGAGGTAATTATCGCATCATAAATAAAAACATAGTGGAAAAATATTTTCGATCGAGTATAAAAATATAAACGTACTTTTAAATGCCGATGTAGAAAAATAGTTGTGTCCTGCGTCCGAACGATGTGCCAACGATAAGTTACTTCGCGTTTTTTTTGTCATCAAGGTAATTCCATAATCTTATGTGGTAATTGACTTACAATGTTGTATTAGATATTTCTCTGCTTCCAAGCTCCACAATCCTTTGTTTTTATCCGCTATAGTTGCCAAATCTCTGAATAAAGGCACATCTGTTTTATTTTTAAAGTCGCTTATTGCCGTTAATGGAAGCGAAAGATTAGTATAAATCAGTTTTTTCCCTCCGGGAATTTCCTGCAAATGTAATGTGGTTGGAATTACCGCATCAAGGCCGCCGATATGTGTTATTAATCCGGCAGGATCAAGACCTGTTGACATCAGATCTATAGCTTCCTGCATATCGTTATTATTACCTCCGCTTGTTCCCACGATATGAGTATAGCTATAATGCACGTTATAAAAATTAAATTTGGCTGAAAAATTGGTATCAGTTGGACCGGCAAAAAAGTTAAGGCAACCATCGAATGCGAGTATCGCATCTCCTAGTTCGACAACAGGTGTAACAGGTGCAAATATAAAAACATCGTTATATCCGGTTCCGTTTGTGAGGTTCATGAGTAATGCTTTAGGGTCGGCAGTATTTTTAGTGCCTACATAATGAAGTTCAATTCCTCTTTGTCTTGCCAGTTCTTTCGAATACAAAAGTTCAGCTCTGTTCAAACGCATTTGGTCGATGTCTGTTACAACTAAAAGCCGTGGCCTACGATCTTCGCGATGTATCACATAGTTTATTGCAGCAAGCCCCATTGGTCCGACACCTGCGAGAATTGCCATACAACCCTTATCAACAATTTCCATATTGTGAATATATGAACCCGGGCTTGTATGATAATTGGCATGCATTGCTCCAATGACACATGATAAGGGTTCTGCTAATGCAGCAGGATAAAAGCCAGCTCCTTTATAAGGCAATAGGCAATCCCGCTCCATAACCTCATTTGGAATAATGATGTATGTTGCATCGCCTCCGATGTATCGGTATGAATAACCCGGAGCGCTCAAAATGCCGACAGGACCTTGTTCATAATTAATGGCAGGTTGAATAGAAAACTTCATTCCGATATTAAAAGAGTTTTGCCATTTTCTCCCAACCTCAATTATTTTACCGCTGAATTCATGACCGATCATTGTCGGTTGAATGGCAATATCATCGGGTATTCGTTTATGTTCAGAGCCCTGTTTTGTGGCTTTATATGACGACATACAAATACTATCACAGATGACTCGAGCAAGTATTTCATCATCTTGAATTTGGGGAAGTTCAAATGATTCGAGTCTAAGATCATTTTTTCCATATATTCTTACAGCATATGTTTTCATAATAATTCTATTTGAGCATGACCTGGCCGCCTGTTACAGGTATCGCCTGTCCGGTTTCGTATTTCTGATCTATGACATAGTATACAGCCTTCATGACATCGTCAACTTTGCAGCCTCTTTTGGCGGGCACTTGATTTTCATAGTATTTTCGAACGTCACCTATGGTTTTTGCACCGGGTACTTTTCCTGCATTGAGATATTGCACAAACAATCCGTTTTTTGGATCAGCCCACAATGGACCATCAAGAAAATTGCCCGGGCAAATTGAGTTCACTTTGATATTGTAAGGCATCAATTCAAGTGCAAATGATTGTGTGAGCCCAATACTTCCAAACTTGGCTCCCGCGTAAGCGTAATTCTTATTACTGCCTCTCAGTCCGGATTTTGAGTTTATCTGGATGATATCCATAAAATATTCAGGAGCATATCGATGTTGTTGCTTCATAATTTTTGAAGCATATTTTGTACTTATAAAATATCCTGAATAATTAATTTTAGTCATCAATTCAAAAGTAGATACATCTAATTCATCTAAATCACCGGCTTTAAGAATTCCGGCATTGCTAATAAGAATATCTATACCGCCAAAATTCTTTACAACTTCGATTATCATCTTCTTTACAGACTGTTCATCGGAAATATCGCAATGAACATATAATGCCTTATTGTTAGTACCATGGGTTTTATTCAGACTATCTGCCAAAGCAGCGCCTTTGCCTTTATTGGTATCGACAATAGCTACATTAGCTTGCTTTGCGAACAAATCCCTTACAATGCCCTCTCCGAATCCTTGGGCGCCTCCTGTAACTACGGCAATTTTATTGAGTACAAGAGAATCTAATGCGCTATCGCTTTCTTGAGATATACTTCGGTATACATTGTCTGATGCCTCAATATCATTCTTCAGTAACGCTTTCAATGCATCCCGTAGATTGAAGACAATATGAGCGTTTCTACCGATAAGGACACAGCCCAAGCCCTCAAAACAAATACAATGAAAAGATGCACTTTCGGATATTTTTTTCTGAATGAATGACAGCTTTTCATCAAGCGTATATTTCTCTTGTACAATGAAACAATTATTTAAAAGAAGTGGCGTTGAACTTTTTTTAAGATATTGCAGAATATTTGATATATCCCGCATTTCGTGAAAAGAAACTACGTTTAATCCTGTCTTTGAAAGCATCATTCTGACGGCAGGTAGGACTTTATATATAAACTCTTCCATAGTTTATCTTTTTATAAAAGAATTAATGAGGGAATGACCGAGCTTTACGAACGCATCAATTTGTTCACAATGATTATTCCCGTTCTCACCAATATACCCCGTGTTTATATTTTTCATTAAGAACTGATGAGCGGCAATAACACAGGCTCCGTCATAAGCAATTTTCTTAATCTCAATTGGAATATCAGTATTATTTTTGCAAGAAATTAGTAAAGAAGATTTTTCCGGTGTATTGTGTTCCGTACCGAAAAGGATGATATAATTTCTTTGATGAAAGAATTTAACGAAGTCGGTGAGCATGTCAAGAGTATTCCGGCTTGGTATCAATTCAAGACATTTGATGTTCAGTGATGAAAAAGTTACATGCATCTTTTCCCAGTCTTTTTCAAACTCAGTACAAGTATTAAGAGTATCGCCTAGTAAGGATGGATAGCATGGAATTCCACCTGCCAATTTTATTAAGTTCACCAATTCTTTTAATGAATAGAAAGCTTTATCAATTTCTTGTACAAATGCTGGTTTGCCATCTTTCAAGAAATTATTACGAATTTCGTTTTCGAGGACGGCGTTATTTTCAATATCTGATTTTACTTGAGTTCCCTGAAAGATTTTTGTGAGTAAGGTAATCTTATGATCTTTCGTAAGCGCTAATGCAACAACCGCATCCTTTATGGCTCTGGCAATATGCCGTTCTCTGACAATATTTTTAGCGTAATTAACAAGAATGCTGTTATAATCTAAAGTAATTTCAATCTGATTCTTTTGAAAGAAAGCGTTCGCTTTTTCAATTATTTTTTTTGTATGTTGATTGTTGCTTTCTTGCAATGTATTTAAACTGCAAATAAAAGTTTTATTCACTACAGGATAATTCAATCCTTTACCACATAAATAAATGCGCCCAGGATTATTTGGATCGTTTACTCTTACCGCATGATCCTGCAACTCTTTATCCAAACCCGTAAATTCAATATTGAACAAAGGAAATACATTATACTTCGATGTTACTTCAAAAAATTCCTCATACCCTTCGACTGAATAAAAATCATTGATACCTAATAATCGCACATTCTCCTCGTTTGCCTGAAGAGCGACCTCTGTGATTGAATTAAAAGCGCTAAAAGAATATGGAGTGTGAATATGAGAATTCACATTATGGATTAAATTCGGATCGGCATCTGTTAATCCAAAATTCTTCACGATAGATTTAAAATCAATTTTGCCGATATTAAACTCCTTTCTTACTTCGCAATATCTTCTCAGGAGATGTAAAATTATTTTGGGCCTGATGCCCTGGTAAAAGAAGTAATTTTTCATGAACAGCATCCAATATCCAAGAAGGCTGAGGGAAAAAGAATTGTTCCATCTCATACGCGGGGACAATCCAATTTCTGGAGCCGACAACTACTGGAGGAGCATCTAAATAATCAAAAGCGAGTTCAGTAATATTCTGAGCAAAGTCCTTGAGTACTGAACCACGTTCAGATGCGTCACTTGTTAAAAGTATTCTGCCGGTCTTTTTAACTGAAGCGATGACCTTCTCATAATTAAAAGGCACTAAAGATCTTGCGTCTATGATTTCGGCTTCAAGATTGTATTTTTCTTTTAAAGTATCGGCAGCCTTTAATGCGACATATAATGTTGCGCCAACGCTTAATATGGTAACGTCTTTTCCTTCACGCTTCACATCTGGTTCACCAATTGGTATTTCGTAATAACCTGTAGGAACACCACCTTTATGAAACATTTCACCTATATCATAAATACGCTGGCTCTCGAAGAATATCACAGGATCGGTACCCTGTAAAGCTGAATTCATGAGACCTTTAGCATCATATGGAGTAACAGGAAAGACAACTTTTAAACCGGGAATGTGAGCCGTCAATGCAGTCCAATCCTGCGAATGTTGAGCGCCATATTTTGATCCTATTGATACCCTGACAACAACAGGCATTTTAATAAGATTACCGCTCATTGCCTGCCATTTTGGTAACTGATTAAAAACTTCATCACCCGATCTTCCAAGGAAATCGCAGTACATAATTTCTGCAATAACTCTACCGCCAGCCATTCCATATCCTATGGCTGTCCCGACAATTGCGCCTTCGGATATTGGACTGTTGAATAATCTGTTGTATGGTAAAGCTTCGGTAAGTCCGCGGTAGACGGCAAAAGCTCCGCCCCAGTCGCGGTTTTCTTCACCATATGCTACAAGAGTGGGATCTTTATAGAATCTGTCGATGATGGCTTCAAAAATACCATCGCGCAATTGAAACTGTTTTAATTTTGAAATAGTTTTTCCTTGTGCATCAAAGGCAAATCTTTCTTTTGCTGCTATTTGTTTCACTCTCGGATCATCTTCAAGTTTCGTTAATACTTCTGGCTGTCTGGCCTCCATTTTATCGATTGACATGTTCGAGAACATCATATCCTCAATTGCTCTTGGATTGGCAGCCAGATCTATGCGAGGTGAAATTGAGTCATCAATAGACCATTGAAATACCTGTTTTATTTGTTGTTCAATTGTTTTCACAACGGCATCCAACTCATTTTCTGTAGCGATCTTATTCTCGATGAGTTGTTTTCTGAAAGTAACAAGAGAATCTACTTTTTCCCATGCCTGTAGTTCTTCTTTAGATCTGTAGGATGAAGCATCGGAAGGGGAGTGGCCACTAAAACGATAAGTAAGAGTATCGAGTAACACAGGACCATCCTTTTCCTCAAGTATTTTCTTTTTGCGTTTGAAAGCATCTATTACAGCTAATGGATTATACCCATCGACTCTTTCAGCATGCATCATTTCGGGGTTCACACCTGCACCTACACGAGCCAGAATACCATAGCCCATTGTTTCTCCGGATGTTTGCCCACCCATTCCATATTGATTGTTCATGAAGTTAAAAATAATTGGCATACCGCCGTTATATTTTCCTTCCCACAATTTTTTGAATTGATCCATTGCTGAGAATGTTATGCCTTCCCAAACAGGACCGCAACCCATTGATGCATCGCCAATATTAGCGACGACAATACCATTTTTCAGATTTACTTTTTTGAATAATGCAGCTCCTACGGCAATATCTCCGGAACCTCCGACGATTGCATTATTCGGATATACACCAAAAGGTGTAAAGAATGCATGCATACTCCCCCCCAAGCCCTTATTAAAACCATTTTCTCTTGCAAAAATTTCTGCTAAGGTTCCGTATAGCAGAAAATAAATAGCCAAGTCCTTTATTTGATTAACAGGGACTTTTTCAACCACTTTTAGAATACTGCCATTAAAAAATGATTGCATGATTGTTTGCAGCTCAGAATCATTTAATTGACATATGGCAGATAATCCTTTAGCCAGAATCTCACCATGACTTCGATGTGAACCAAATATCATATCATCAATAGTTAGATTATATGCCATACCAACAGCGGCAGCTTCCTGACCTGCCGACAAGTGAGCAGGCCCTGGGTGATCATATTTAATACCCTGGTACTCTCCTCTTGTTTTAATCAAATGCAGCATTGTTTCAAATTCTCTGATAATACACATATCTCTATATATTCGTACAAAATCTGAAGGGCTGAAATTTTTCTTTTCCTCTGCAATAGTTTTGCTATACTGATTGACCGGTATTCTCCCAAAACTTATAAAATCTGGTTTTTTAACTTTCTGCGGATCTATGAACTGTTTTTTCGGCATACTTTATTCTTCTTTGTTAAAAAATATTTAATGTTTCTTTAAAAATTTCTGAAACAGTAGGATGAGGGAATACTACTTCCTGCATATCTGTTATTCTCATTTCTGTCTCGAGTGCAAGTGCCGCACCGTAAATTATTTCAGATGAAGGATTACCTAACATATGCACACCAAGTAGCTCGTTATGTTTTTTACCGATTAAGACTTTGCATACGCCATTCTTTCCTTCATTCTCTGCGACAAATCTTCCTGCAAATGCCATTGGCAGTGATTTTGCCGTATACTCTATCTTTCTTTTTTGCGCTTCTTCTTCTGTCAATCCCACGCCTGAAAATTCAGGATTTGTATAAACAACAGATGGAATTGCATTATAGCGCATAGTATCTTTCTTCCCTAAAATATGATTTACAGCAACTTCAGCTTCACGACTTGCAGTATGCGCGAGTAAGGAAAATCCTGTAACGTCGCCGGCAGCATAAACATGAGGAAGATTCGTACGACAATGAGAGTCTATTTTGATCCCATTATTAAACAATTCGACGCCAAGTCTTTCTAATCCAAAGCCATTTATATTCGGCTTACGGCCAACACTAACAAGTATTTCATCGGCTTCGACAGATTTCATTTCATTATTCTGCTCAAAAATTACTTTTTTATTTTTTATCTCTACAACTTTTGATAGTAAATGAATGTTCACACCTTTCTTGATGAGTTCTTTTCTGAGTATGCCTGCCAATTCCTTATCCATTCCACTCACAATTTCATCCAGCATTTCAATAACATCCACCTTTGTGCCCAAACTTGCAAACAAACTTGCGAATTCAATGCCTATAACTCCTCCGCCAATTATTGCAAGAGATTTTGGCTGTTCCCTCAAATCGAGTATTTCGCGGTTCGTTAAATATTCTGTTTTATCAAGTCCGGGTATTAGCGGAATGAGAGCTTCTGATCCTGTTGCAATGAGGAGATTATTGCATAAGTATTCTTTTTTATCACATTGAACACGAATCGCGCCTTGAGCAACACCTTCTATTTGCGCACTCCCCATTACAACTTCTATTAAAAATTGTTTTAGCTTTGAAGATATTCCGGCAACTAATTTTTTAACGACTTTATTCTTCCGTTCCATCATTTTTGAAAAATTGATGGATACCTTTTCAGCTAATATTCCATATTTTTCAGCTTCACGAGCATTATCGTATAATTTTGCGGAGTACAACAATGTTTTAGTAGGGATACAACCTTCGTTCAGGCATACACCGCCCAAATACTTTTTATCAAACAGGACTGTTTTCAATCCGTTTTTTCCTGCTTTTTCAGCAGCAATATAACCGGCAGGACCGGCTCCAATGATTCCTAAATCGTATATATTCATAATGAAAAAGTTTCTATTTCTTTTTTGACTGTTTGTAAAAATCGTGACGCAGGTGCTCCATCAATAGCTCTGTGATCATAAGTAAGAGAGATGCCGATGATCGGAATAAAATCTATGATACCTCCGCCAAGATCAATCGGACGTTGAATAATTGTATTAATCCCGATTATTCCGATCTGTGGAATATTTAAAACAGGTGTGAACATTTCAATACCATAGACTCCTAGGTTTGACACAGTAAACGTTGCAGCCTCCGATAATAATAAGTCGGGGGAAATACCTCCCTGTCTGCATTCTTCCGCTCTTTTTTTGATTGCTGTAGATAACTGTTCAAGAGTCATCCTGTCGGCATTCTTAATGGCAGGTACCATCAAACCTCTCGGAGTATCGACGGCAATACCTAAATGCACAGCTTTAAATTCTTTTATTTCGGTCCCGTTAAAGTGTCCATTAATATCGGGATGTTGTTTCAGAGCTTTTATTATTGCAAAGCAGACCATATCGTTAATCGTGATGTTTATTTCGACATTCGACTTTGCCTTAAGTCGTGTTCTGATTGCTTGTACGGATCTGATATCTGCACTGATATGATGGGTAAGCTGAGCGGAATTTTGCAGCGACTTCTGCATAGCATCTGCAATACGTTTTCTTATGTTCGATATTTTATTGACAATAAATTCTTCGCCCACTTGTTCTTTCGAGTCTAAATCTTGTAAAGTGATTCTATTTCCTATTCCTGTACCTTCTCCGGCATGCATTCCTGTATTTTTGGCCTGTTCATATGCAGCATATGTTAAACTGGAACCAGCACTTTCTATATCACGCGCAATAATTCTGCCTTCAGACCCGGAACCTTGTATTGAATCATATAGTATCCGCTTACCTTCGGCTAAATTCTTTGCTCGCGGCGATATTTTTATTTTATCAGTAGATTGCCTCTGTATGGAGGGAATAATTGCATTGCCGGTATCAGGCGTCAGCTTTTCCTGAGTGACTGTTGTGCTTTCATTGTTTTTTTGTCCGGTTGTGCTAGCCGTTCTGGATTGTTCCACAGATTCACCTGGTTGCCCGATAACGCCGATAATAGTCAGCACAGGCACTTCACTACCTTCTTCAAAAATAATATCTAGTAAAATTCCATCTACTGTTGCATTTTCATCAAATACTGTTTTATCCGTTTCGAACGAAAACAGTAAATCACCTTTTTTTACTACGTCTCCTTTCTTCTTATACCATGTGGTAAGAATACATGTTTCAACAGATTGACCAACCTTGGGCAATATTATTGGTGTCGTCATATAGTTTTTGTGTCAAGAATTATTGATTATTTAATATTTAATAATACAAATATAGAATTTTCAACTTGTAATTACAAGTAATTTATACTATTATTGTCAATGTTTTTATAGACTTTTTTATTATATTTATCTTATAATTAGCAGGAAATTATCGAATTCTACGATATCATTTATTATGAAAATACCTCTTTACAAAAAATTACATAGTATTTTACGTGAACATATTATTACAGGCTTATACAAGGAAGGCGATCTTCTACCTAGTGAAAACGAATTGTGTGTAACTCATAATGTAACCAGACCAACAGTGAGACAAGCATTAAACGAGCTGGTCCGAGAAGGATATATCAATAAGCATCACGGTAAAGGGAGTATAGTTACGATTCCCTCAAAGGAAGCGGGGATTCTCTCTATACAAGGGACATCATCGGCGATAGGCAAAGGATTACGAACAAAAATAATTACGAAACCTTATATAGCAAGATGGGACGACCCGTTTTTTTTCGAGCTTTCGAAACATGAAATGGAATCCGGATGCATAAAAATGGAGAGGATACGATTAATAAATAATGTGCCTGTTTTTTATGAAACTACATTCTTACCCAATATCAATTTGAGTAGATTCTGCCGACGAAGTTTTGAAAACAAGTCTTTATTTAATATTCTCAGCAAATATTATGGAATCGAGATCAGAGGAGGGAGACAGCGTTTTAGAGCTATTAATGCACAGGGAAAAATCGCAAAATATTTACAAATTCAAAACAACAAACCAATATTGCATCTTGAACGCAAAATGGTAACTAACAATCCTAATTTCAGCTTTTATTGTTCGCTGTATTGTAATACCAAACACTACACCTTATCAGGTGATTTTTAGCCCTCATCCATATTATTAATTCTTTCAATGCATAAATTCAAGCATATAAAACTAATGTTTCATAAAAAAGTGAAGCATATTGATGAATCCAGAAATAAAAGCATTGCTTGATATATCGCACCTCTACGCAAAGAAAAATGGTTATGTGATTGCTGGAGGAGGAAACACATCATATAAAAATGATTCACACCTGTGGATTAAAGCCAGTGGTACTCCTTTGGCAAAATTAACAGAAGATGGACTTATATGTTTATCGCGACAGTGTCTGAGAAAAATTTATACCAATACTTACAGTAGTGATGTAAATACACGCGAAGAGGAAGTGAAAAAAGATATGCTGTCTTGCGTAATCTCTTCTTCAGATAAAAGACCATCTGTTGAAACATCGTTGCATGATTGCATCAACTTTCCATTTGTGGTACATACACATCCGACTCTTGTGAATGCCGTGATGTGTTCAAGGCTTGCAGAAGACACCGTTAATCATTTATTCGGCGATTCTGTTTTGTATATTGAATATACTGATCCCGGGTATGTTCTATTTAAAAAGGTTAACAATCATATTCAGCAATTTACGGCAAGATTCGATCATGCACCTGAAATCATTTTCCTTCAGAATCATGGTGTGTTTGTCGCTGGTAAAACAATTGATGACATTAAAAACACGTACGGGTCCATTGAACAGAAAATAAAGAATGAATTACATCAAATGTATCCCGATCCGTCGCACAATGCAAATACACTTGAACAAATATGCAATGCGATTGCATCTGAAACCGGAAAAACCGTGATAAGCGCAAACAGTAAACTCATTCAACATTTTGCTTCTGACGATAAAAAGTTTCAAAAGATCGCACGCCCTTTTACGCCTGATATTATTGTTTATTGCAAATCAAATTACCTATTTGTTGAAAACGGAAACGATTTAATTAAGCAAATACTATCGTTTGAAAAGGAATTCGGTCATCTCCCAAAGATTATTATTGTGAAGAACAATGGCGTGATAGCGCTCGGTGATTCTTTGAAAACAGCAGGAACAACCATGGAGGTATTTGAAGATATGATGAAGTTGTGTTACCTCACCGAAAACTTCGGTGGCCCACATTGTATGTCCGATGAACAGATACAATTCATTGACACCTGGGAGATTGAAAATTACCGGAGAAAAATGAACCAGGTATCATGACCAATTCACTGAGCCAGAGGTGCGTCAACTTTTGGCAGAATACCCTGTGTCAATGAAATCACCATGTTAACACGAGAAGCGCACATAAAACTTTACCAAAACAGATCAGAATAAAGTGATTGTGAATGCTCTGAATAAGAACCTCATATATAAGGCGTAGAAAAGACTGTGGCATCATCAAAATATCTTGCGTTTGATTTCGGTGCGGAAAGTGGTCGCGCTATAATAGGCATTTTTGACGGCGGTACATTCCACATCGAAGAAATTCATAGGTTCCAGAATCGGCAAACAAAAATTCTTGGACATTTACATTGGGACGTTCTCGCATTGTTTGAAGAGATCAAATCCGGGTTGAAACTCGCTGTTCAAAAAGGGCATTCCGATATTCAATCCATTGGAATCGATACTTGGGGAGTCGATTTCGGATTTGTCGGAAACGACAATGCGCTGCTAGGGTTCCCATACTGCTATCGTGATGTGCGTACGAACGGAATCATGGAAAAAGCGTCAAAAAAAATCTCGCGGGAAGAACTATATAGCATTACCGGCATTCAGTTTATGCAATTCAATTCTGTTTTTCAACTTTACAGCGCCAAGCTTTCCAAAAACTCCGCATTAAACTGCGGGGGCAGTTTAATGTTTATGCCGGATTTGTTCAACTTTTTGTTAACAGGTGTGGTAAAGAACGAATATACAATCGCTTCCACTTCACAACTTTTAAATGCCGGAAAAAAAGCATACGACAAGAAAATATTTTCATCGCTCGGATTGCCGATAAAAATAACTGCGCCGATTGTTATGCCTGGAACGGTTATCGGAAAATTACTGCCGGAAATTTGTAAGGAAACCGGACTGGGAGATGTTGATGTTGTTGCGGTTGGTTGCCACGACACGGCAAGCGCAATTGCCGCGGTGCCTGCGCAGAAAAAAAATTGGGCATATTTAAGTTCCGGCACGTGGTCGCTTATTGGAATTGAAACGCAAAAACCAATTATCAACGAACAATCTTTAAAAAATAATTTTACAAACGAGGGTGGCGTTTTCGGAACAATCCGATTTCTGAAAAACGTCATGGGTCTATGGTTGCTTCAACAAACGCGTAAAAGTTTTCAACAAAAAGGTAATGCGTGTGAATATGATGAACTTATAAAACTGGCACTTAAATCGAAAAAATTTATCTCTATTCTTAATCCAGATGACGATTCGTTTCTTAATCCACCAGATATGCCTGACGCAATACAGGCATTTTGCCGTAAAACAGGTCAAACAGCACCGCAAACACTAGATGAATTTGCACGCTGTATTCTAGAAAGTCTTGCGTTAAAATATAAAGCCGTTCTTGAAAATATAGGTGTCGTAACCGGCGCTTCCATCGAACAGCTTCATGTAGTCGGCGGCGGTTCGAAGAACGAACTGCTGAATCAGTTCACAGCCGATGCGTGTGGAATTCCGGTCGTTGCAGGGCCGGCGGAAGCAACGGCAATCGGGAATGTGTTGGTGCAGGCGATTGCAAAAAAGAAGATCAAATCGATAAAATCCGGACGCGAAATCATTGCAAATTCATTTCCGATGAAAACATATCTGCCGGAGAGGACTGAAGAGTGGAACAATGTGTTCCGAAAAAAAAATCATTATTTATATAATGGTATATAATGAAAACGGCCAAACGCACGGTCAACTTATATCATATGAACAATGTGACACATGCCTTGATAAAACAATCAGTCTTACGAAAAAATTTAAAATCTGAACTTAAAAT
>JBEKLV010000340.1:0-3151 GCA_050008835.1 Bacteroidota bacterium
TCACTTACATCTATACTGGGTTTTTCACTCTTAACCAATTCAACGCGTAATTTCCATAAAGCTTTTGCTTTAGACCATATTTGTGGATTAGTTTCAAATAACTTTTCTTTCCATGCAACACGACCAATAAATCTAACTGCGCTTGACCGTTGATGGTCATTCGCTTTTTCAAAAAACTGATAGATCAGATCTTCTTTATTTAAATTAGATATGTTGTTTATGTAAGCAATCGACAGGTGTTCAGCAAGAGCTTCTTCTGGTGAATGTCCCATACTTCCATCAAATATTTTAACATCTGGCAAAAGGCTTATCGCTTTCTGATATTCGGTTCTTAACATAGCATAAACATCAGAATATACTCTTGTGAATGATACATAACTGCCCCAGGCTGCTTTCCAATACTTCATATCTTCAGGGAATATTTTGGAAAGGTTATTCCTAACCCACTTTAAATTCAAATAGCACAAATTCGGAAGATATGTTCCATATATAGAATGAACTGCAGGACTGATCTCCTTCGTCTTATCCAATTTTGTATTGAGTAACTCTTGCACTTCTGGATCAAGAAGATTATCGTCTTTTGAGTATGCTTTCTCGCTGACTTTTAATTCCGCGACCCAGAGCGCATAGTCAACAAGAGCAATCATTGCTTTACCACGAATTGTATTAAGTGCCAAAGTGGGTGGATTCATATTGCTTCCACCATACTTATCTTCATATTCTTGCGTAGGCTCATCATCCTCACAAAGGACTGCAATTATTCGCCACACATCTTTCTTAAATTGATAAGGGATGCGCTTTCTCTTATCACCCTTAATAGATTCTCCGATAAAATCAATTACCTGTCGCCTAACGCTACCATAGTTATAATCATCATCTTCATCCGGTAAAACTTTTAATTGCTTATTTGGTTTTTGTACAAGCTGAGATAATAATGCGAGCAAGTTGCCCCAATCGAATTTTTTGTCATTATTCTTTAATTCATTCAATGCATTTAAGAAAATAATAACATAATTAGGCTTTACACTCTCAAGGAATATCCCTGCAAATTTAATATATTCATTTGGTCTGGATATAACGTCTTCTTGGAATGTTCTCGCCAAGCCGCTTGGTGTTGGTCCTCGAAATGTTCCTTGAGGTTTGAAATCCCTAAGAAATGAAATCACTTCTTCTGGAGACATCTCGCTTAGTTCTTGTTTGGTTTTTGGACTTTCTTCACCTACAAATGATTCATGATAGAATGTATAAGTCGGATGCTCAGCTATTCCTATTTCTTTTACATATTCTTCATAAATACGTTTTGTTTTTTCATCCAATTCTTTTTCTATGACACTCATTTTTGAAACAATCCAGTATTTCTTCTGGTTTTCTTGTATATCAACCTGAGCACCTTCATCATAATATGGCTTGGCAAAAATATATTCGATTATCTGTGTTTTTTGTGGTTCCAAGAGCTTGCCAAATATCACTTGGAGTAATAACAAATATTCATGATTTATCTCTGTGTCATGTAGATTATCTTCCTTAAGTACAATATCTTTGCCCGTTCCAAAGAAGGTATTTAAATTTGTTCTTATTGTATGTAAAGCAAGCCGACGGAAAATAGAATACTCTTTTACTAAAAAAGAATTTAATAATTCAGATGTCTTTACAGAATCTTTTAACACGCAAGTTTGAAGAGTATCGCGTAACGCTTCTGTAAGTAGATCCTTAAAATCATCAAATCGCCAATTTTGATTGCTATCCTCAATTGCTGGTCGCCAGAGTGATGATAAATCACGTTTTGAGGATTCCATCCTTTCAATAACGATTGCTTCTGATAATGAATCCTGAAGTATAGCAGAAACCTCAAATGGTTTGATGCTGGTGAGATATGGTAAAGCCTTTTCTATTAACTCCTTGAAGCTATATTGATCAAGTACAGATACCGCCTCTGGTCGGGTTTTATCGATAAATTGTCCTTGCCCTAAATAAGCTTTTTCTAATTTTTTGGGTTTAGATAATACACTAAATAACTCCAAAGCGGACTGAGATTGTTCACCTTCAACAAGATATTGTATCCATTGAATAATTTCGATCCCAAAGTTTGTTCCATAAAGAAATTGAACACCCAACCATTTCTCTACAAGTGGAACAAGTTGTGCAGTATATTCTGGTGGTAATTCTTTTCCCAGCAGTGCGAATTTCCAAATAACTCTTGTATTATCTGTTTTAACAGACTTAACCACATCAATCACTTCTTGAGGAATTTCTTTTGCTATAGCTATTAGATATTCAAGTACAGCCCAGTCTGGATACCAAGAGTTGCCTTCTGCTGTTGTTTGCAGCAATGGTATTTTAGAAAACTCTCCCATTGTCTTAAGAGGTTCGAACCATTTAACATCTTTCAAATTGCGATAGAAATAGTTACGGACAGAATTATCTTCAAGAAGTGACGACAATTCTTTAATGTCATTTTGATGTATTATCGACAAGTCTTTCAACCTGTCCACATTCTTAGCTTTATCGTAGAATTTCATAATCTCAACTATCTGATACCGATGCTGTGGAACTATCTGTAACCTCGAACGTGGGTTCTTTTTGCTTTGGCAGCGCAGCATATCTTATCTTTTGCTCAATCTGCTGCAATGCTCTTTTTAGACCCAAAAAGCTTGTATCTAATCGTTTAAATGAAACAACGCGGAATCCTTCCCCTTGAAGATCAGATACTTTTTTATTGTAGTCCACCATTACAAGCATAAAATCAGGGTCGGATTGATGGGGAGCTTTTTCGGGGACATCCAAAAACACAAAGTTGGGCAATTCAGAAGGTGCTACTCCCATTATCCCTGCTTTTCTTTTATTCTTTCGAGTACGAGCACCAATAATTGCATTGAACGTTCTACGAAAATTTTCATCGTTCATACTGAATCCAAGGAACACAAGGCTATGCTTTCTTGTTATTTCATATAGAAATGTTTCAATCTCTTTCTCATCCTCATACGCTGCCTTATAGCCATCTTTTGTATAAACAAGATTCCTTAAATGATATTTCTCAACAATTGGATCTTCACCATCTAAGAGAAATGCCCTCCCATGAATGTGACATAATGTTCTATCACCCTTCAACATTATTTCTGGATAAGTAATAACATCTTTGCATTCAGGATCA
>JBEKLV010000341.1:0-3116 GCA_050008835.1 Bacteroidota bacterium
AAATATTATCGATCTGGGCGGAAAGACGATATTGCCCGGGCTCATTGATGCACATTGTCATCTTTACGGACTTGGTCTTTCCCGGATGACAGTTGACTTAATTGGGACACATTCTGAAAGGGAAGCAGCAGAGAAAATTGTTCAGCGAGCGGTCGTATCAAAACCGGAACAATGGATTCGTGGAAGCGGTTGGGATCAAAATGAATGGCAGACAAAATTGTTTCCAACTAGTAAGCCATTAGATAGAATTGCACAAAACAATCCTGTCTATCTCGTTCGTATTGACGGACATGCCTGCTGGGTCAACAAGCGCGCTTTAGAAATTGCCGGTGTGAATAGACAGACACCTGATCCACTTGGTGGAAAGATTGTACGCTATGCCGATGGAGAACCAACCGGAGTCTTTATTGACGCAGCAATGGAATTAATTTATAAATTCGTACCAGAACCGAACGAACAGGAAATGCGCGAAGCAATTCGACTTGCGACAGAAGAATGTGCTTCAGTAGGACTGACATCGGTTCAAGAAATGGGAGTGGATGTAAAACAAGTTGAATTATACAAGAAAATAATCGATGAAAATAAATTTCCTCTCCGTGTGTACGCCGCAATTGATGGCCCAGGCGAGTTGTGGAATAAAATGAAAAAGGAAGGAAAACTAATCGGATATGGAAACAACAAACTTACTATTCGGGCATTAAAAATATATATCGATGGTGCGCTGGGTTCTCGCGGAGCCGCATTAATCGAACCATATTCTGATGATCCAAACAATCGTGGGCTGACAATGCTTTCAGAAGATGAATTACAAAAGTTAGTAGATGAATCGCTGGATCATGATTTTCAAGTTTGCACGCATGCAATTGGCGACAGAGCGAATCACATTATCCTTAATGTGTACGAGTCAGCGTTGAAAAAGCATCAATTACCTTTTGCAAGGTTGCGTGTTGAGCATGCGCAGGTGCTATCCCCAGAAGACATTCCTCGCTTTAAACAACTCGATGTTCTTCCAAGTATGCAGCCGACGCATTGTACTTCTGATATGTATTGGGCAGAATCACGGCTGGGGTCAAAACGGATTCGCAGTGCATATGCTTGGCGATCTTTGTTAAACACAGGTATTGTCATTCCAGAAGGTTCAGACTTTCCTGTAGAAAGTCCAAATCCATTCTTTGGAATTTATGCTGCGTGTACTCGGCAGGATAAAAATGGTATGCCGAAAAATATTGACGATATGCGCAAATATTTTCAACCTTCTGCCGATGGTTACACTGATACAGCGGCGTTTGTTAATGGATGGTACGCCTCAGAGAAAATGACGCGGGAAGAAGCAGTCCTTGGTTTCACAACATGGGCGGCGTACGCAGCATTTGAGGAAAATCTGAAAGGGTCGCTTGAACGCGGAAAACTTGCAGACTTTATCATTATTTCAAAGGATATATTCCGTTGCCCAGCAATTGAGATACCGGCTATCCAAGTGGAGTCGACTGTGCTTGGTGGTAAAGTCGTGTATTCGCGTTGATAATAGCCGTTCTTATCTGAATCTTTAATGAAAGTACAGGGTTATTGTTTTTACCATGAAAAGTTTGTAGTATAGAAAAAAGAATACAAAAGTATTTCTAATCGAGATAATAATCTAATGCCATATAAAGTTCTCGTAGCTGATGATGATGAAGGACAGCGCAAATCCCATGGTTTTGCTCTCGAAGTTGTCACCGCTATTTTAGGAGATGAGATTGAAATTGTTGAGACAGCTACAAGTGTTGAAACATGGGCGAAGATAAAATCTGAAGTTTTCAATTTGATAATCCTTGATAACGATTTTAAAGATAACAACCTGAAAGGGCATCTTCCGGGTATCGCACTTCTTCAATTAGCAAAGAAGGAAAGTCCGAATCGGACAACGCCAACCTTTTTTTGCAGTGCTGATGCATACGATACATTAAAATCGATGGTAGAAAAACATGGGGGTATATATCTGCCAAAAGTCGGTTATGATATTGAAAAAGTTGCCCAGCTTTTTGCCGAAAAAATGAAGAAGTAGCAGAAGGACGCTCAAAGATGTTGAATGAAAAGGTCACTGAGCGTGACCTTTTTTGTTATAGAGAGAACATGAATTCGCACGACTTGCAATCTAGAAATGAACATTACCACATCATTGAAGGAGCGCTCTACATCAGTACGGGAGCCCTAATTCCTGTGCAGACAATGATGCCTGCGCTTATTAAACGATTGGGTGGAGGCGATGTGCTTATCGGCGCATGGCCCGTTGTTGTGTATCTTGCCTACTTTATGCCGCAAGTCATCTCGGCAAATTATTCCGGTGCGTCCCAATATCGCAAATCTACAGTTATTAAATATGGATTCATTCAACGTTTGCATATTCTTCTGCTTGCCTGTTTTATTGCAATGTGGGGAGCTTCTGCACCAACATTAGCTATCACGTTACTATTTCTATTATATATTTCTAATCAAGCGACTTCAGGTTCAATATCTCCTATCTGGATGGACTTTCTGGCAAAAACAACTTCACCGGAAAGAAGAGGAAAAATAATGGGCTGGCGAGTATCTCTCGGTGCTGTGCTCGCTTTAGTAAATGGTTTCATATTAACAGCGATACTGACGATACTCCGTTTTCCATATAATTATGCTTCAGCTATTGGACTTGCATTTCTATTTCAAACGAGTTCATTGGCAGCACAGCATAAAGTAGTTGAAGCGATGCCTTCTCCAGTTTCGACTCCGGTATATCTTTCGGATTTATTTTCCCGTGTACGGTCAATTGTTGTAAACAATCGTCTCTACAGAAAATTTCTATTTGCTTCAGCTTTACTAACAATCAGTTTTTCATCAGTCGCATTCTTTACTATTGCAGCTATTAAGCGGTTTGATATTTCTGAATATGTGGTTGGTATCTTCACAATCCTGATGATTGTTGGACAGATTATTAGCGGGGTGCTATTAGGTTGGCTTGCTGATACAAAAGGGACTAAGAGTGCCTTAGTTGTTTGTGGGGTAAGCCTGTTGCTGGCAATTACGACTGCATGGTTAGCGCAATCTGTAAATTGGTTCTACTTTGTTTTTTTCTTCTTTGGGGTAAATGTTGGCGCCGAAAC
>JBEKLV010000342.1:0-3103 GCA_050008835.1 Bacteroidota bacterium
GCCATAAGTCAACTGAAAGGATGTGGATTGTGTATTGAATGTTCCTATAGCGGGCCCGGGGATTGTACGCAGCTCGAGCCCATCTACACTAGTATTTGTAATAGAAAAGGATAAAGAGCCAAGACTAAAAGGGGTAGCTATTGACAGGCATTCTGTTCGAATATCTTGAATCCATTCTGTATGAGAGAATAGAACTCCGTTGGTTTCGCTAGAAGCAAGATTTGCAGGATTGATAAAAACGGATTGAAGTGCTGTTGGATCTGCAACAAAAGCTTCTCCTGTAGCAGCAATAAATGGAGTTATTGGGAATTTTAAACTAACATCGCCTCGAGAACTTCCTTGCGAAAACAGGAGTGAAGTGAAAAAAATCATCATGAAAAATATTTTGAGTTTCATCAGAATCTCAGTGCTAATGAAAGAATGTGAATACCACTCGGACTATATGGTTCAAATACGTAGGCATAATCAAAAGAGGGAGTCCAATTTGCCACCTTGGTTTGTAATGATATTCCTAAAGAAGGTTTTGCTTGCAAATCTGCATTTATCGCAATTTGGTCAATTCCGCCACGGATGTGAACGCCGTCATACACTTCAATCTCTGACCCAGCGCGAACAAATAGCGCAGAGCCAATCGATTCGACTTCACCAGATAATATAATTGGATAGATTTTGGGAATCCAACTTAGTCCGATGCGTTTTCTCGATGGAAAATAATCTGAAGAAGAATTACCAAGTTCTCCATAAAGTTGAGATGTATCCCATTTATATTTGGCACCGATATCCTGCACAACTGCACCAAGTGCAACTTCTTGTGAGAGTAAATAAATTGCACCTATATCAACAGCTGCGGTCGTACTTTTTATGGCTTTAAAGAGAGAGTAGTAAAGAATTTTCGCTGTTACCCCAAGAGCAAACCTAGAAGTTGGCTTTAATCCAAAAGAGAACATAAAAGCATTCTCAGATGTACTATATGTTTGGGTATGAATGCCATCAGCATCCCGGCCATCAATATTCCCAACACCAGCATTTATTATGGATAAGGAAAATCCCGCATTTGGTTTTAAATTTTTTGTGTAACTTAAAAAATTGAGATTTCTGTCTAAAGATAGATCTCCGTAAGTTGCAACTATAGTTGGCTCGGATTCAAACGGCACAAGTGCTGGATTGTAATAGGATTGCACATTACCGCTAATGACCGCAGTCATCGCATTTCCCATGGCCATTCCGCGTGCACCAAATCCCATGCGAAATGGTGTGCCTGCAAACCCGCCATCAGAGGAACTGCTTTGCAGTTGACTTAGTGCAATCACTGAAATGCTAATAGACAATAGAAAGATAGCTATAATAGCAAAAGAAAGATTTTTCATCGCAACACCATAATCTTTCCCCATATTGGTGTCTGATTACCTATGTCCACTTGATAAAAATAAACGCCATTTACTACCATAGAATGATTGTCGTTTTTGCCATCCCAAATCTCATCGTATTCTTTTCCGTTAAGACGAGATGCATTCTGTATTAGAGTACGGACAGGGAGCATAGCATAATCAAAGATGCGAATTGAAACTTCTTGTGTGCCAGTAGGTTCGATGCTTAAGCTATAATGGAGACGGACAGGTTCATTACTGGGAGCAAAAGGATTAGGAAATGCATAAGTAAATTTCTTATCACTGACTTGTTCAGCAGTACGAAATATATGCCATGCAGAGCCAAATTGTTGGGAAGGTGAATCGATAGTATACGCTGTTCCTTCCGGTCCGCCGAACCATATAGTATCGCCTTTAACGCCTACTCCGTAGCATTCGGATGAAACGAAACGTTGAAGATTCGTTGGGTCATAAATAGTGCCGTTTCTTATCCAACTTTCTCCAAAGTCTGAAGATCGGAACAATCCATTGTCAGTTGCAATATAAACGACATTGCCGGAATCATTCACGGCAATATTATGCGCCCATTCACCAAGCAATGTAGTCTTCCACGTCTCGCCTGCATCTTCAGTATAACTAACACCTTTTATTTCATCAGGGTCATTTGCATTTACAGTCGCTGCCCACATAATCCGCTGATTATTCCATCGCTGTTCTTTCAATGCAACGACGAAGTTTCCGGAGATCGGATGAGCCTGATTTTTATGTGAGAATTTGCGCCAACTAATTCCACCATCAATAGATTTGTTGATGCCACCAGCCGTTCCTGCCCATAATGTGGAATCATCACTTGCATAGACAGAGAAAAGAAGGTGATTATTATTTGCACTGAGCCCTAATAGTCCTGCAGAAGGTGACAGATCAAAAGCATAATTCAAAGAATCTGTCGGCTTAATAGAATCAAGATTATCAGGCGGCAAAATAACACGTGCCCATGTATTGCCGAGATCGGTCGATTTGCGAAGCATACCTGCCCAACTTGCAATCCATACGGTATTCTTTGTTAGAGCAATGTCAAAAGTAATATTCTGTTGCGGAACTGTAACATCTAAAGCGAGTATTTTATTATTGCCATACAGCAAAGTGTCTACTGTACCTTTGTCTATTGGCTGAGGGATAAAAAACCAAGTTGAGCCACAGTCAGTTGAATAATCCAAGCCACCGCCCGTTTGCACCGATTCTCCATTTAGAGTTGTAGAATATCCTATAGCAACCCAGATGAAGTTGTTATTGATAGCAATAGCTGAGATACCTTTATTATCAAACGTGCCAGTATTTGAGAAATTCGTCCAGCTTGTACCATTGTTAACCGTCAAACTCAATCCGTTTTCAGTTCCCAACCAAACAGAATCATGTCTAACCTGAATATCATTAATGGCATTTGTTCTCGGTAATGAGCTTGTCCAGCCAGTAGTAAATTTATATGCCTTAGGAATTTGTCCAAAACCATTAAGGATAAAAACAAATATGATGAAGAATATGGCTAAGAATCTGTTCAATTTGTCACCACAATATTTTTTATTAATACATTACTTGTGTCATTTGATCGGTCAACAGCATAAAATTCAAATCGGTAGGTGCCTATTGTTGTAGTTGTTGGAAGACTAATCTTCAATCCATAAATTCCATCCCCTGCAATTAGATCACAACTGATTTGATTAGCATTACCGTCGTCG
>JBEKLV010000343.1:0-3095 GCA_050008835.1 Bacteroidota bacterium
ACGACGTTCTGTTCTCATTTTTCCTTTACCGGAGGTATTGAGGAGGGGATCACATCATTTACTTTCATCAACATCGGATGCGCTTGTAATAATCCTATTGCTACTACTACCAACGTCGCACCGAATATTTGTATGACACCAAGCGATTCACCAAGAATTAGAAATGCAGCAATAATTGCAATTACCGGTTCCATAATGCTAACAATTCCAACAGTGGAGGCATCCAGCAATTTTATTCCCGATGCAAATGCTGTCTGAGGTATAAGAATAGACACAATAGCAAACATCCAGAACACTCCCCAGTCATTGTACGTGTAATTCTTTGTGATAATAGCCCAAGGTGGATTTATGCACAGCCAGAAAACAGCAGAGAAGCCGAATATATACACCAACATCGTCCAAACAGAATAACGCTTCAATAGCTGTTTCGTCGCCACAACTTGATATGCAAAAGTGAATGCCGATACTGGTCCCGTGATAATCGCCCATCCTTTCAAGTTTATGTTTTGCATCGAGCCACCAGTTACCGCAAAGTAACAGCCGATCAGCCCAAGGACGAGCGAAATGAATGTAACGCGATCAAGCTTATCTTCCTTAATTACAAACACCGAATACAGCACGATCCAGACCGGCGCAGTGTATTGCACAAGGATTGCCGTTGCCACCGATGATTCCTTCGCGGTGAAATAATAAGTATAATTTGTCAATGAAATGCCTACCACACCTAATATTGCAAATTTCCATAAATCTGTAAGATCAATCTTGAATACACTTCGATCCTTTAGAAGAAAAAAGAAAAGTAAAAGTAAGAAGGTCAGCGACGTACGCGTCTGAGCTAAGATAAGTGTATCAAAGCGAGTTACAATGATGTATTTTCCTATTGGTGCCGAGCTTCCCCAGAATAGTACAGCAATCATCAAGAGAATAAATCCGCGGGGTGCGTACAAACGGTAAATAGTTGTATTAGTTTTGATTACGTCCGAGATCATCAGCGAGGGTTCTGTAAAAATCTGACTGCTTCTGATCTCCATGCATCTGGTAGAGATACGACAATCTATGTAAAAGCGTTTTCTTATCTTTTACAAGATTGATGCCTAACTTTAAAAACTCTACAAGCCAATATAACGGCGGAATGTTGAGTTCCGAATCATGACAGTCCGCGGCATCAAGATATGGCTGAACTTCTTCCGGCTTTGCCGCCGCTGCCTTACGATAGTATTGCATAGCCAACTCAAAGTTATCCGACAAAGAATATGTTGCCTCGAACACACTTGCCAACCACATATATGTTTCATATGCAAGATTTGGAAATTCTTTCGCAAGTTTTTCACCGAAGAGGCACAATTCATCAGGACAGAGTGCAGAGTTCCAGAAAAGTAACCGGTAAAGCTCGACATCCTGAATACCTTGGATCAGTGCATCCTCAAAGGCATCGAAGATCTCATTGAAATCTTTACCGTTAGCAAATCTATTGCGTATTTCGTCTACTTTAAATCGAGGCATCAGACGTGTTAAATAATTATGTAAATGAAATTAATAAACGCTCGCTTGAAAGGCAAGCTGTCTATCATCAATTCGCCGTAAGACGCTATCTTAGCTATCAGAACTGTTTTGGAAAAAAAGGAAGAACCAGATTGTTATTGGTCATACAATCAAAGTAGCACTCTTCTCTGATCACTTTATTATTAATGGCGCGGTTTCCGACCGGTTTTTGCAGGATCTCAAGAGCTTAATGGAGAATCCGGTTGCATTGCTCCTTTAATAAATCTTTTAATCACTCAGCCTGCATCAACAATATCTTTGTATGAAAAACGCGACGTTCATCAAAAGCGAATTAATCTCTGTGTGGACAATTCTTTATTCCATTTCCTCGATTCGTTGCCGATAATAGTACAAAGGAACAGTACGATTCTATTCATCCTACAGATATTAGATATTTATTTGTAGTACAAAAAAAAGCGTCAATTTATGACGCCTTTTTAAAAAGCCAATTCCATTCTTCTATTCCATATCAGTAGAGAGTTTAAACCTGCAGATTTGGTTACGCCCCCTATCTACAATATAGATTGTATAGTCATAGAAAGCGATACCGTATGGTTCAACAAAGTTTCTTCCGTATTTATCGTTGTGTCCACCGAAGGAATATTGTTCTATCCCTCGCGTATTAAATCTGTAAAGACTGTCAGTACCGGAATCGACCACAAATAGATTGCCCGAGGGATCAACCGCCACACCTCTAGGTTGTTTAAACTTATTAATCTGTGTTATGCCGATAGTGGGATCAATACTGGCATACTTGGAAGCATAATTCCTTGTTTGTCCCGATACAGCGTGTTGAATCCATTGCACTTTGAGAAGAGGAATAACTCCACCCGGCATTTCAACTTGTCCAAAAATAAAGTCCTCACTAGAAGACAACGTTGCAAGTGATGTTGCATAGTGAATGGAGAGCAAACCAGTCCCATCTGGAGAAAAATCTGTCGTAACCGGACCTGTGAGACCATCGGTTTTCGAGAAAAGAAGAATTGCATCATCACGGTCATACATCGTAAGATCATTTTTAGGACCGGTGCGAGCGACATAGTACCTATCATCCCACAGTGTTGCAACGGCTGTATAACGTCTTGTAGAATCGGCCGGTTCAAAGAAAACTCGCCTCGGTGTCGCCATGGAGATGGAATGATTCACCGCTGGTAAACTCAACCGATAGAGTGCACCAAATGTTGTTGGTGCAATGTGCCCCGATAGTAGAGTGTCGAAGCTAGCACAGACAAGTAATTGGAGCCGCCTATCTTGCGCAAGCGAAACAGGCCGTTTAATATATTGCGAATAGCCAATTACGCGGCCTGCAATATCTAGCATCACGATCCGATCGTTATAGGTATCAGCCACATAAATAAAGGGTTCATTCCCTACAATGATAGCTTGCGGCATATTAAAGCCCTGCCAATTCCAATCGGGTTTCTGTTGGATATAAGTTGTCTCTGCGATCACACTCGTTTTGGCTTGGGATTGAGGGAGACTTTCGACAGGATACTTGTCTTCCTGGCATGCAACAAGAGATAAAACAATAGCAATAATACCAATGGAAAAAA
>JBEKLV010000344.1:0-3063 GCA_050008835.1 Bacteroidota bacterium
TACTATTCTACCAACTCAACCTTTTGGATACAATTACAATGGAGGGAAGCTAATTGCATTGTTGGCTGCTTCCGACGTCGCAGAAAATTTGTGGAACGCTAGTTATCCAAACAGACTAATCGGTGTGACTACAACTTCGCTGTATGGTTCTGGTTCTATGTATGATAGTTTGACTTATTGGAAAAAACTGGGTCACAGCAGCGGTTCTGTAAAATTCGAACCCGGTAAGGATACATTTTATCTGATAAAAAGATTCCTGCTACAAGAATATCCACGAAAGTATTGGGAATGGTTTGTTGCAACAGAACCCGGTGGTATGCCATTAAAGAGAGATAACAAAAACCGTGCTTTAGAATTTATTTATAAAAAATTCAACATCGATAAAGAGTTGTATACCGCCAATCATCAGAGAGGGATATATTTTTGTCATCTTTATGATAATTTTAAAGAATTTCTTAGAAAAGAAATTGGCGAGGATAAACTTGTTAGAAGGAATAATTTTGATAACAGTGTCGAAGCATTAACTAATCATTGGAAAGAAAAATACGCTTATAAGCGTATAGATAGTTTGTTTAATATAGCAGTAAAGAGTTCGGATAACAGCACTGAAGTGTTACCCGAGAATTCGAATGGACAGTCTACCGATAATTCCTCAGAAGAAAAAGTAGAGAAAAGCAGACTTAACTATCCAAAACTATTTTATGATGATTTAATAAAATTATCTTGGGAAGAGACAAAACAAAAATATTTAGATTCATCTGGAAGGTAACATTACAATCAAAATCTATCAAAATACTTTTCGACAGGGCAAAATCCAGGCTCGATAGAAAAACAGACCAGGGTGAGAAAATATTTCCGTTTTTCATTTTAGACCTACAGGAAAAAACGACCACCACCCTTCTATGATATTTTAATATTCTGGAATTATACGGAGATAACGAGTGAAGATTGATATTTCTAAATTGAAACACCATCCTCTTAGCATCGCTATTTATGGTGACTCCACCAACGAAGAAATTGATGACCTGATTGCTTCTATTGGTGACTATGATTTAAAAGAACCACTAGTCATTAATAAGAAAAATCAAATACTTAGCGGAAATCGTAGACTAGAGGCTCTTAAGAAATTAGGCTGGGATAAAGTCCCTGTAATTATAAAAAATATTAAACCAGAAAATGAATTAGAAGAAATAATAAATCGGAACGTATCTCGAAAAAGAAAAGCGCGAATGATTGCCCATGAAATCAACAAGCTCTATGAGCTTTATGGTGTTGGTCAGGGCAAGCGAACGGAGGAAGATGCATCTGAGCTTAAACATTCTAAGAGGAAAAGCACAAAAATTAATGTGCGGGAAAAAGTTGCTGATATATTGCGAATTGGTGAAGGCACAATTCAAAAGTATAGATTTATTGATAAAAACAATCCTGAATTATTCGAAGATATAGATAATGGCGTCTATTCTTTGGACAGTGCTTATAAGAAGGCTTTAGAAATTGCTCTTGAAGTCCAAAAATCCAAAGAATCAGGTGAAAGTGAAGAAGCACAAACGAAAGGTGAACCACCTGTCTCTAATGAGTCTAATTTTATTGAAGAAGAGCAACCATTAGATTTATCCCAATGCATTATTCCTTCTGGAACTAAATTACATACTCTTATCAATTTAGAATTTTCAAAACCTGAGCACAAGAACTATTCGGATAAGATTGTTCATACATTTTTAGAATCATATAACACAAGAATCCAGACATGTCTCGAAGACCATTTGGATTATGCAATAGGCATATATGAAGACCAAGTCGAAGATATACTTAAGAAGGAAAGAAATTATTTATTTTCTCTATTTTCGAATATCGAACTAGCAATCCGGCAATGTCAATTCACTCCGCTTAAAGTCTCAACCGAAGATAAGAATAATAAATTTGAATATATCTCAGAAGAAATCAATTTAACTCAGTTTCTTGAACATTTTGGAATATCTAACATCAAAGAATTAAGTCAAGATAAACAATCAAACTTATTACTTAGAGTGCTCCACTATCGCTGGCATCTTACCAATGGATTTCCTAATGAGTCAGTTAAAAAAGAACCATTTATTATAGCACTGCCAAAACTTTTCGAAATCAACATTAGTGCCTATACTTGGATATCAATTCAGAATAATATTGAAGTGTTCCGTCTCCATAAAAAACTCAGCAGAACAGATTTGAATCAAATTGACAGAGATGAACTGGAAAGAAAATTAGCACCTCACTATTCTATAATTCGTGATGATATCCGTAATCGTTTGAAATATTTTGAATAAGAAGACGGATGAACAATTACGAGTAACAATTAATTTTTCATCAAGAGAGATTCAATCAATAAAGTCATAAGTATCTTTCGTGAACTTTATTCCATTTTCAAGACGCAATAAGTTCCGATATTTAGAAAAACCAATACCAGTGCCCCAATTCATATATTTTTTTATTTCCGCCTTTGTAACGGAACGTTTTTGTTTGATAAACTTTAGGACTCTTTCATAGCCATCTGACCGACCCACCGGGCGCAATTCATCTAGCACTTTCCAATCATTAAACCAATGAGCTACTCTATTCTCCCATAAGAAATCGTAAAGATGGGGCTTCAACCATTCGGCAGCTCTTTCCACCTCGACTTTGCTATCAAGTAAGTTGTTCAATTTGCTTTTAAAATCTTCTCTGCCATCATAGAAGAGTGGGTAATTTCCCAGCATCTCTGGATAACACAATTTATTTGGCAATAAATATGGGACGCCCTGACTAAGACCATCAGTCGTAGCCACACTCCAAGCAGAATAATCTTCAAAACAACCTACTCCGATATATATATTCCTTAAAAACTTTAAATACTCTTCTCGAATAGGCAATGAGATTGATGTCGAATAAGGTCTTCTAGCGTCTGTTTGAGTTGTATATAGATGAAAATCTTGTCTTACTTTCCATAAGTCATCTAACATTTCAATAAACCAATTCCAGCCTGTATAATCATCATCCCTGTGATTAAAGATAATCGAATTCTTTTCAGGTCTTCGATAATTCAAATTA
>JBEKLV010000345.1:0-3038 GCA_050008835.1 Bacteroidota bacterium
CAGCATTCCAGCACCCGTAGCAATACCCTTTCCACCCTTGAATCCGGCAAACATAGTCCAGACATGACCTATGACTGCTGCGCCGCCGCAAATCATTTGGATAATAGTGAAATCGTCAAAAGGCGTGTGATTGTAGAACGGCAATGTCGGATCCCAGAACAAACGCGCGACAATCGTTGTGGCAATGACACCTTTCAATACATCTACAATGATCACGAATATACCCGATTTCCAGCCGAGTACTCGGAATACGTTTGTGCCGCCCGCATTGCCGCTTCCTTTGCTGCGAATATCAAAACCATGCCGCCACTTGGAAAGCATGACACTTGTCGGAATCGATCCCACGATATAACTCAAAAGCACCACAATTACCATATTTATCATACATCATTCCTTTATTCAAGCTTCAACAGAACATATGTAAGATATTCATTTTGGCACCAAGAAGCAACTTACATCCATCCTTTCATTCGCCAACGCTCAAAAATAAGCGATCCGAATTCTAAATCTTCCGGCGTTGTGATTTTGATATTGTCATAACTTCCCTCCACAATCCGAATTTTCACACCAAGCCGCTCAACAAGTGCTGCTTCATCAGTTGAATAAAACTTGTCTTTTTTTGCTTTTTCGAATGCCTTCACCAATAATTTCGCGCGAAATGCTTGTGGTGTTTGAATCAACCAGAGCGCTGTACGATCCAATGTCTGATCAAAAAAGCCGCCTCCTGTTGAACGCCGAATCGTATCTTTCGGCTGAACTGCCAGCACCGCCGCATCATATTCTTTACACACTTTTAAAAGATGTGCGATGCGTTTTGTTTCAATGAACGGCCTCACGCCATCGTGCACAAGAACGACGTCTGATTCTTTCATTGCCAACCGGTTCAGCACATTGCGAACCGAATCCTGCCGCTTCGCACCGCCCAGCACCATTTTGCTAACTTTGTGCAACCGGAACCGTTCAACAATTGCTTCCATTTCAGACATCGCCGATTCCGGAAGAGCCAGCGCCACTTCATCAACATCCGAACAATGTTCGAATTGCTGAAGCGTATGTACGATGATCGGTTTCCCATTCAACGGCAAAAACTGCTTCTTAATATCTCCACCAATTCGCGTGCCAGATCCGGCAGCTGGAATAATTGCAAATACTTTAGGTCTTGATTTCGACATTTCTACAACATTCCTCAGAAGTTAGAAATTCATGCGATAAAAAAAATCAGGAGGGAGTTCTATTCCAAATAAAAAATTCATCAGGAATAAAACACCCTCCTAAAAACCGAACAATCAGACAGTTTAGACAATTAACATCGCATCGCCATAACTGTAAAAGCGGTATCCTTCCTTAATTGCTTTCTTGTATCCATGCATTAAGAATTCGTGTCCAGCAAACGCGCCTGCGAGCATTAACAGAGTTGATTCAGGCAGGTGGAAATTAGTAATCAGCTTATCGGTAACCTTGAAACTGTACGGCGGGAAAATGAATTTATCAGTCCATCCTCTTGCCGGCTTCACATGCCCATCAACTGTGACACTGGATTCCAATGCACGGCAAGTACTTGTGCCGACAACAAAAACGTTATGCTTCGAGTCGATTGTCTTGTTGATTATATTTGCGGTCTCGCTTGTAATCTCGAAATATTCCGAATCCATTTTGTGTTTTGTAAGATCTTCCACTTCAACCGTACGAAATGTTCCTAGACCAATATGCAATACGACCGGTGCAGTCTTAACGCCTTTCGCTTCTAGTTTTTTCAGCAACGCTTTCGTAAAATGCAATCCCGCGGTCGGCGCTGCAACAGCACCCACTACGCGAGCATATACCGTCTGATAACTGTCTTTATCCTTATAAGTTGCATCCCGCTTGATATAATGAGGCAACGGCGTCAGTCCAATGCGATCGATGATCTTAAAAAAATCGCCTTTATGATTGAAACGTACTGTGCGTCCGCGCGAAGTTGTGTTATCGATTACTTCGCACCAGAGTTTACCATCATCAAAATAAATTTTATTGCCGATGCGTACTTTACGCGCAGGATCGACTATAACGTCCCAGATATTTTCCTCAGCGTTCAACTCGCGCAGCAGAAAGACTTCAATTTTCGCATTCGTCTTTTCTTTTTTCCCGTAGAGCCGTGCCTGAAACACGCGCGTCTCATTGATTGCGAGACAATCACCCTTTTGAAAATAATCTGCGATTTCATAGAACTTTCGCTCATCAATAGTTTCGTCAACGCGGTTCATCACCATCAACCTTGAGTGGTCGCGTGGATTCGCCGGCTGTTTCGCTATCAAATTACGAGGAAGCGGATATTTGAAATCGGAGAGCTTCATTGCTCATATCCCTTCTATAGTTTTTAGATGAAGGAGGCGGAAAATAAGTTTTCCACCTCCTGTGAATTAATGAACTATACGTCGGCTCACTTCTTGTGCGACGTTTTTGTTTTTTTGCCGACTTTCTTTGCAGGTACTGTCGGATTCAACAACGCTGCACGTGCGGCAGCTAAGCGCGCGATCGGTACACGGAATGGCGAGCAACTTACATAGTTCAAGCCAATAATATGACAGAACTCTATGCTCGATGGTTCTCCACCGTGCTCACCGCAGATGCCGAGTTTTATACCTGGGCGTGTTGCGCGGCCCTTTTCCACAGCGATCTGCATAACTTTGCCAACACCGACGCGATCCAGTACTTCAAACGGATCCTTCGCGTATATTTCTTTTGCAACGTAAGGAACAAGGAATTTTGCCGCATCATCTCGGCTTACACCAAGCGTCGTCTGCGTCAGATCGTTTGTACCAAAGCTGAAGAATTCAGCAACTGTCGCTATCTCATCCGCTGTAATAGCGCCTCGCGGAATTTCGATCATCGTACCAACCATATATTTGAACTTCACTCCTTTTTCCTGCATAACAGCTTCAGCGGTTGCACGAACAAGTTTTTCTTGATGCTGAAGTTCTTTCACATTGCCAACGAGAGGAATCATAACTTCCGGTGCTACAGCAATGCCTTTTTTCTGCGTATCAGCAGCTGCCTCA
>JBEKLV010000346.1:0-3026 GCA_050008835.1 Bacteroidota bacterium
CAGGCAAAAAAAGCACTCCTGCCTGAAATGCCGTATATCCCAGAGATGTCTGGAGATATAGGGGAAGTAAAAATGTGCTGCCGAACATCCCGAGTCCAAAAATGAAGAGAATACCGTTCGCTATACTAAAATTAAAATCTTTAAACAAACTCAAGTCAATAATCGGATGTTCAATGGTAAATTCCGTCACTAAAAACACAACAAGCGCGAATGCCGATAGAACAAAACATGAGACTATAAACGGCGATGACCACCCGCCGGTATTCCACGAAGCATTTCCATCCGTCAGTGCCAGCATCAGCGCACAAATAAACGTTGCCATCGATATGAATCCAATCACGTCAAACGACCGCGTATGCTCCGTTTTATATTCGCGTTGAATAACCATCGTTGCAAATAAGCCGATTATTCCGATCGGAACATTTATGTTAAAAATTGTGTTCCAATTAAGATTATCAATGAGATATCCGCCAATCATTGGGCCGAGCGATACTGAAGCTGCTGCTGCAATAGACCAGAACCCCAGCGCAACTCCGCGCTGCCGCGGCGGAAATTCACGGGTTATAATCGCCATACCTGTCGGCATCAGCAAACCTGCGCCACTTGCCTGAACGATTCTGAAAACAATAAGCACATTTTCATTCCACGCCAGCCCGCAAAGAAACGAACCGGCTGTAAACAAGAATAACGCTAGAAAATATGTTCTCTTGTATCCGAAGTGATCTGCTATCCACCCGGATGTCGGGAGCATGACAGCAAGGACTAGCATGTATGCGGTAATCACCCATTCGGCTTTATCGACAGTAATTCCGAACGACGCCATGATTTTCGGTAAAGCAACATTCACGATCGTAGCATCGAGCACTGCCATAAATGTTCCAATCATAACATTCACCAAAACCCACCAGCGGTACGAGGTGTGTTCATGATGAAGCGACGGTACACGATGAGTGAACCCTAGTTTCAAACGATGTGTTATTCCCGAAAACATAATCAACGAACCTTCACCTTGACTTCAACGGACATGCCTGGCAATAAATTTGCACGTTGAAGATGGATGCTGTCAGTCTGTTCAACCGATATTTTTATCGGTACCCGCTGCGTTATCTTTGTAAAATTCCCGGATGCGTTGTTAGGCGGAATTAAAGAAAACTGTGACGCTGTGTTGGAACCGAGGCGTATGATAGTTCCAGAAAATTTTATATCGGGGTAAGTGTCGACACCTATTTCCACTTTATCGCCAAGCTGTAGATTAGACAGACTTGTCTCTTCTAAATTTGCCGTCACCCAAATGTCTTTAACATTGTAGATAGTGAAAATTGATTGACCTGGCTGTACAACATCGCCTGTCAGAACCCAGCGTTTAGAAACAACACCTGTCATCGGCGACGAGATTATGGTGTTCTTCAATTGTGTTTGGATAACGCCAAGCTGCGCCTGTGCGGCCACTACCTGTGCATTAGCAATATTGAGCCGTGCTTTGGTTGATTCAAATTCGCTTAGTGCATGGTCATATTGCTCTTTTGGAATAATGTTCTGGTTAAATTGCGTCGATGCCCGTTGAAAATCCGTCTGCGCCTTATCCAGATTGACTTTTGCAAGCAATATATTTTCCCGGGCAAATGCGAGTGAAGCTTTCGTCTGTGCTTCTTGTGCACGAAGGTCACTATCATCCAGCCTTACCAGAATTTGTCCTTGTTGAACTGAATCTCCTTCGTCGGCTGTCAGTTGATCTATTCTCCCAAGTATTTTTGCACTGACCGACACCCTGTTGGCGTCAACATACGCATCGTCAGTCGATACATAATCACGGAGCTGTATATAATACATCCAGGCAAAAATAGCAATCGCCATCACTACAAGAAACAGCGGTATAACTAATTTCACATTTTTATAGAGGGGCACCGACTCAATCGGCGCTTCATCGTTTCCGTTCGCGGCATTGATTTCACGTTGATCGGATAATTGAGGTTTTTGTTTTACAAACTTGCCATTTTGCTTTGGCATGAAAATACATCCTTTCGCAGTATTAATGTTTTAATTTCTTGCAAAGACCATGAAGAATGGTATCTACAAAAACGAGGGTTTCTTGTTCAAACAACTTATAGTCTGATTCATTGATTACCTGTTGATCATATCCTCTAAAGAATCTGAGATGAAGTCCTTGCAGGACGAACAAAATCATGGATGCGATTTTTGTGGGTTCTTCAAGATGAAACTCACCCGATTTCTTTCCTTCCTGAAGAATCTGTATTACATAGTGAAGTTCATGCTGGACAAATTTTTTGAATAGTTCTTGGAAGATCGGCTTGACATCGTGCCACGCCTGTTGATGGATTTGACTGAGATTGCTGAGCCGTTCGGTCAACTTCATCCGAAGCCGAACATATTCAACTAGCTTCTGGCTTGCTGAACCGCTGTGTGCAAGGACTTCTTTTGTTTGGGTGAGAAATTCTTCCTGTTCGTGCTGAACAACTGATCGGAAGATCGCTTCTTTCGTCGGGAAATAATAATACAAAGAGGCTTTTGCCATTCCGACATCATCAGCAATCTCATCCATCGTTACCTTGGAATATCCGTAGGAGGCAAACCGGCGTTGAGCAGCGTTCAAAATAAGTTCTTCTTTATCATTCGAAGGCTTTTTGTCCATGATTGACCTTTCGACTATATGGGTTAAACAGTCGAAAGATACTAAAAGTTCCGATGATATTCTACCTGGGATAGCGAAATGGATTAATTAATTTGCCTTATTACACTCTGTTATACAATTAAAAGAAAATTTAATTCTTTATTTCCCTGGAATTTTCTCCGTCACTTGTTTTGTTTTATGCTCGGCGCAGATTGGACATTCTCTAACGGTTCCTCCGGCCCAAGCAGCACTGCGATCCATCTCGTCTCTTCGTTGCTCTCTAATGCAAATTTTAGAGTCATAGTAAATGGTATACACAGAACCATACCGATCAGACCGAGCAGGTTCCCCCAGAAAACCAATGAGAGAAACACAACCAACGTAGATAAACCGACAC
>JBEKLV010000347.1:0-3006 GCA_050008835.1 Bacteroidota bacterium
TGATTCAGACTATAAATCATACAAATGGAAGCGGTGACGAAACATGGAATTCACAGACTTCTTCTAAACAAATTGTAGTGAGTGGGTTATATATTGCATATTTCGAAGTTACACAAGATATCTATGACGATGCCAGTAATCAATTGATTTTGAGAAAGGGTGAGAATATCATCCGGAAATTTATCATTATCAGATAATACAAATTATTTGGAGAACGAAATGTACCCTCATTATCAAAATAGTCCTAATCGCTATATTTTTCTATTTCTGGTAAGTGCATTGGTTTTCGTATGCCTTGGGTGTGATAATTTATTACCAACTGACTTTAAAGCCAAAAATTTTACTGCATCGGATATCGATTCAAAGGCAGGTAATTTATTAACGAGCGATACTCTCAATGATACTCAAGGTTTTACAGCCTCTTATCAGTATGTTCCGCTCGACGGCTCAGGTCAGCCGATCAATTTAGCCAATGCGACGCCACCTGCAGCTGTTTCATTTCGATATCTTCCTGTCACGTGGTCCATCGTTCGATCTCAGACTCTTGCGAGCTTTGCGACATCAACAGATACAACAGATAACCGGATCATTCACTCTAAATTTAACTCATTGACCAGTATTCTTCCGGAGCTTCATCAAGATTCGTTAATAGTCATAAACTATCCAGACAAGGTAAGCTATGCGGTATTGAAATCTGTCCAAGCACAGGATGTATATTTATATACGAGTTTGCTTTACTATTACAATGCCGCAAACGGAACCTCTAATATTAATGATTATGTTACCGTTGACCTTGTGAAGAGTGATACCTCGGTGGTAAGTTCTTCGTCGCAGATATCTGCAGAATCCGCATATAATTCAAGCGAAAGAATCTTGTCGGTTAACACCACGATAAAAATTGTACCAGTCATTAGTGCACGTTATTCTATTCATCTCGATCAGGGGAGTGTTTACCTGGTCCGGTTCACATTAACTAATCCAACGCAAATAAGTAATCCGACACCAGCAAGTCCAGTGAATAGCATAGCCAATCAATTTAAAGTCGTCATTTTGTCGTACTAGTCAAGTAGTATTCTAAACAGGAGAAATAAGAAGGTGAAACGATTAATAACAACATACTCAATGGTGATTATGATAATCGGATTGTCTGCATCTCTATCCTATGGTCAACAAGAAAAGTTAGCGCAGACTGGTTTCGATTTTCTTAGTATATCATCTGATGCAAAAGCTGGTGCTATGGGTGATGCTGTGAACTCGCTCTTCGGTTATTCTGGGGCATTGGCTCATAATCCGGCAACGATGGCTGAAATGCCAAGTTTGCTTACAGCTAATGTGAGCGTTAATAACTGGATAGCAGATATTAAATATTTATCGTGTAGTGCTATCATATCCCCTTGGTCTGGAAATTATGGTGTCATTGGTCTGAGTTTTCAATCTGTCAATTATGGCGATGTCTTGGGAACGATGGTGTGGAATAATAGCCAAGGGTATATAGACCTTGGCACTATGGATCCAACTGCAATGGCGGTAGGGATCGGGTATGCGAAAATGATATCCGATCGTTTTGCTGTCGGCGCTCAGGTTCGATTTGCTTATCAGTCGTTGGGGAAAAGTGCAGTACCCACTGTTGCGAACACGGTAATTACTAAACAGAACGAAGCAAGTGCGGTTGCGTATGACTTCGGCACAAATTTTAAAACAGGGATCAAGAGTCTTGCATTCGGAATGTCTGTGAGAAATTTTTCCAGTGATGTTACCTACGAAGAAGAAAGTTTCCAGCTTCCCTTATTGTTTACTGTCGGTCTATCGGCAAATCTTTTTGATTTCTTTGAAGTGCCAGGGCCAGAACAATCGTTTATTCTCTCTTGTGATGTTACGCATCCAAGATCTCATCCGGAGCAATTAAAAATTGGTGTAGAATACAAATTTATGAATTTAATTGTTTTACGTAGCGGGTATATTTCTGGGGACGATGAGGATGGAGTTACGTATGGTTTAGGCCTTTCATCTTCCGGGTTGGGTATCTCTTCCGCCAATTTTCAGATTGATTATTCCTATACACCGTATGGTGTGTTTAATAATGTCCAAAGATTTACAGTATCTTTCTCAATGTAAAAATATAGAATGGTATCACTATGAAAAGAAAAGATATACTTTACTTTATATCCGGTCTTTCTATTCTCTCGCTTGTGGTCCTGAGTGCGTGCAACAATTTTGAGGCACCTCCCACAATGTGGGATCCGAATAAATCTTATCCAACCGGGGCTGTTATAACAGGTGTATCACCATCAAATTCTGCAATTGCAGGAGTGAGAGAAATTTCAATCACAGGAAAATTTTCCCGTGATCTTGCTTCGAATTGGGTTTATTTCGGAACAGAACAGGCGATTATAAAACGGATGTCAGCAGCTGCGGATACGTTGATCGTTTACAGGCCGGTCATTTCCGGAGCATTAACTCTTAAGGCAGTCATTGTTCAAGCAGATTCCGTAGGTAAGGTTTCATATAATTTAGAATCTCCAATAAGCTCCTCTGATTTGACCGCCATACCAACGGGATTCGTTGGTGTAATGGAAGCAAATAAAAATGGTACGGTTGGGGGTGACACTATATGGATAGCGAGTACGGGGTATATCACTATGTTGTTGCCTAATGGAATTGATTTAATTCCATATAAAGATACTTCTTACTTAAAGCCCAAAGTTAATAATAAGGCAGCAGATTTTGCTAAAGCCTTTTCTGACATGAAATTCGGACCTCATAAATTCTTGTATGCTACATTCGCCGGATCTAAATCAATCTATCAGCTTGATCCGGCTAGTGCTACGCCTGTAGTCTATGCAACATTTTCTGCAGCTTACAGTTCTTCAGTATTTGATTTTAATAGCAACGGAGATATTTATTTTAATGGATCAAAAAGTGGATTGATTTTAGTAAAACAAGGATCAACTACACCGGTTGTTGTTGGCAGTGCCGACTATGCTGGTAGTACATTCGTAGGAATTC
>JBEKLV010000348.1:0-3002 GCA_050008835.1 Bacteroidota bacterium
ATCGTCTGCATTGTCGTCATCCGGATGAATAAATTCTATCTTTTCTGTAAGATCACCTCCACCACGCACTAACATTTTTTTCACATCAATCCATCCCAATGTTACATCATTTGAATTCTTTGGCCTGTGGCCGGATTCCCGCATGAAGGTAGATTGTGCATTTTTAAATGCATTCAGATATAAATGAAATTGAATTTCTTGTATTCTTTCTTTTGAATCATTTCTCCAGACAAGCGTTTCTTTCCCCTGCAACTTTTTTTTATTCGCATCCAGAGAAACCGATATTGCATAGTTTGCAATCCGTGGACTGAGCGGTTTAGAAAAAATAACAGGTTGGGAATAGCTCAACGAAGTGCGTATGAAAAGAAACAGCGCAGATAAAACTATCCGTTTCATAGAAACCCTTTCTTGACGAATTATGTAGAAGATAGATGTAATACATCATGTCCATATATAAATAATAGAATTAAATATTAGCCATATCCTCATATAGATTCTTTTAAATAGTTTTTAGGAATGGCTCAATTTATATAACGCTAGGTTTATCCACAACAAAAAAGCGCCTGACGCACTACCAAACGCTAGTGCCGTTGGGGAGACGGCATGGGAATATGGTAAGAAACGTTCGGTTTTTTGTCAATTGATTTTGGGGGGATAAAATGGGAATTAAAGACTATCAGTCACTGTGAGCATACGCTATTACAGTTTGGAAGAGACATCTATTTTTTTGTCTTTGTGGAATTTCAATAATGGAAGACTCACTGACAAAACCTTTAGAAAGCTTTTGCAGACAAGAATTTATAAGGTTTGACTATACAAAAAGAAGCTTTTTATAATATAATTCGTGCCTCGTTACAATAAACCATGGAAATAAAAAAAAAGTGCCTGCGTTCACAAACACCTTAAAAAGAAAAAGTGTTTATGGTTATGCAGCCTCTGTTTCGCACAGTGCCTCAACATCTTCATTCTTTGTAACAAATTTATTCTGCAAATAATCTTTGATCCAATGTATTGAGTGTTGATTATGTTCTATTAAAGGATCAAGGAGATCCGTGCTGCTTTCATGTTCCGTTATTTTACTATCAACGACCCTATCTATATTGACTCCTCGGACCTCAACGGTTTTTTCTATCGGTCTGATACCCATCCAGCTGCTAAGCTGCGTTCCGTTCATGATGTAGCTCGTGATGACCCAGTCGCCTTCGGTAGTTTGAAAATCGATGGATAATTTCAAATCAGGATATCTCTCGTGAATTCCAGCGATTTTTTTCTGGATTCCTTTAATCCCTAGACGATACCTCTTATTTTTAAGGATCTCGGTATAATGGGGTGAAATGAACTCCGATAGATCTTCGGCATTTCCAGTATTCAAGATGTTTTCGATATACTGTTTTACAATCTTCTTATTTTCGTTCTTCATAGCTCTTTCCTTTCCTTCTGTCGAACAATGTGAGTTTCGTCTTCTTCTGATGTTCTTGTTCATCCGTCGATAGTTGCATTCTCTTCTTGTTCATATGATAGATTTTTGTGAGTTTAATATTCCTCCTCTCCATATATATTTATCTTGTCACCTTATTCTAAATTGCATAGTATCCCTGCTGAGTATCTGTTCAAACATAAAAGGTCTCAAGGACAATATCTGTCGTATTTTACCAATCTCTTGTCATCATTTTCGCGTCAGTACTTTCCTATTTCGTTTCCCGGTTTTTTTTAAACGGCTGACCAGTGAGTGATCGGTCTAGCTTCATTTGATAACTTTCATCGGTTTCGTCAATGTTTACAGGCGAATAATGCACTATATTAGCATGGCATAATATCACCTTTATATCGCTCAATGTGCTAATATTGGATTAGAAGTTCCCTCTACTGTTCATAAACCCTAACGAATATGGCGATTTTAGCGCCACAAAATTATTTAGGTACAGGATTGCGTACAAAAGTGGGGCATAAAAAAAGGCATCCACGAACGTGAACGCCTTTCTTGCGGACAGGAAGGGAATTCCTGCCCGTCTGATTGCAGGCGGTCGGGCGGGGAATCCCCCGATATATGGATTCTCAGACAGACCCTGTGTTAAAATTCTATCGAATTCACAAAGAATTCAATACTTTATTTACCACTTCATCACGCAGTGTTAGTCCCGCATCATGCGGAATTAGCAGATGAATTGTGGATGAGTATAATAATTCAATCAGAATGTGTCAATTACAGAAAATGGAGTGTAGTCCATTTTTTTCGTTGATTAAAGCGAATATTCTTTCGCTAATCCAAGATTACGGCAAAGCGATAATTATTTCACTGATGGTCGTGTTGGGACATGTCCTATTATTCGTGCAAGAATATAGAGCAGATACCGCTGCTGCCAAACTGAGAGCTAAGTAGAATATTCTTTTTAAGTATGTGTGAATATCCTCACTGAGGCATCGTAAATAATGTTCCCCATGCTGTATTGGGATGCGAGCCCATTGTAAAGACTACTGTGCTGCCATCTTTTATTTCATCATAAGTCAGATAGGGTTGCTCTCTCTTTTTCCCGTTCACTGTAACTGATTGAATATAAATGTTTTCTTCAGAAAGATTTTCCGCGATAGTGGTAAAATGTTTTCCATTCCACAAATGCATCACAGCTTTTTTAACGGTCGGGCTTCCGATCATATAATAATTGCAGCCGGGACATACAGGATAGAATCCCATTGCGTTGAATATATACCACGCAGACATCTGGCCGCAATCGTCGTTGCCGCAGAGTGAATTAGGTTTATTACCGTATTGTGTCTTCATTACTTCATGGACGAGCTTTTGTGCTTTCCATGGTTGTCCGGCATAATCAAATAAAAAGATAATATGATGACTGGGTTCGTTCCCATGCCAATATTCTCCAATTCGTCCATGAATATCGTCAATGCCTTTGATATTGGAATCTGCGCGAACAACGAACAAAGAATCAAGCATTGTGCAAAATTGTTTTTTGCCTCCCATTAACGAGATCAATCCCGGAACATCC
>JBEKLV010000349.1:0-2970 GCA_050008835.1 Bacteroidota bacterium
AATGAATTGGATAATATTATTTCCGGCAAACCATCCTCTCCTCCTGGTCAACAGCATGTTTCAACAGAAAAAAAACAAGAACGCTCGAAAACGCCTGTGTTGGATAACTTCGGCCGTGATCTCACAAAACTAGCAGTTGAAGATAAACTTGACCCCATTGTCGGACGCGAAAAGGAAATCGAACGTGTCGCTCAAGTTCTGAGCCGTCGGAAGAAGAACAACCCTGTTCTCATAGGCGAGCCTGGCGTTGGAAAGTCTGCCATTGCAGAAGGTCTTGCGCTCCGTATAGTTCAAAAGAAAGTATCACGCGTTCTACATGATAAACGCGTCGTAACACTTGACCTTGCCGCATTAGTAGCTGGCACGAAATATCGTGGCCAGTTCGAAGAACGAATGAAAGCAGTGATGAACGAACTCGAGAAATCGAAAGATGTCATTCTTTTCATTGACGAATTGCATACAATTGTCGGTGCGGGCGGTGCAAGCGGATCGTTAGATGCATCTAATATGTTCAAACCAGCACTGGCTCGCGGCGATCTTCAGTGCATTGGCGCAACTACACTTGATGAATATCGGCAGTACATTGAAAAAGATGGAGCACTTGACCGTCGATTCCAGAAAATCATGGTGAACCCAACCACAGTTGATGAAACCATTCAGATTCTCCAGAACATAAAGCATAAGTATGAAGAACATCACGGCGTTCTTTATTCTGAACCGGCCATACAAGCAGCAGTACGCCTTAGCGATAGGTACATAACCGACCGTTACCTGCCGGATAAAGCCATCGATGTGATGGATGAGGCGGGTGCACGCGTACACTTAGCTAATATAAAGGTGCCGAAAGAAATTCTCCAGCTTGAAGAAGAGATTGAAAAGATTCGACAATCAAAAAACCAAGTTGTAAAAAACCAAAATTTTGAGGAAGCAGCACGCTTGCGCGATCTGGAAAAGAAACTCCTTAGCGATTTGGAAATTGCAAAACGCGAATGGGACTTAAAGGCGCGGGATACGATTTACGATGTCGATGATGAAGATTGCGCTGCCGTTGTCTCGATGATGACAAACATTCCAGTGCAGAAAGTTGCACAAAGCGAATCCGAAAAATTGCTTAAGATGGAATTAGCTCTTGCCGAGATGGTAGTTGGACAAGATGAAGCCATTTCTAAACTGACAAAAGCAATTCGGCGTACTCGTGCCGGTTTAAAAGATCCGAAACGCCCTATAGGTTCCTTTATTTTCCTCGGTCCTACGGGTGTTGGAAAGACTGAGATGGCAAAGGCGCTTGCCCGTTACCTGTTCGATTCTGATGAAGCCCTTATTCGTATAGATATGAGCGAGTATATGGAAAAATTTGCAGTTTCGCGTCTTGTTGGTGCACCTCCGGGCTACGTTGGATATGAAGAAGGCGGACAATTAACTGAAAAAGTTCGCCGGAAACCATATTCAGTGGTTTTATTAGATGAAATTGAAAAAGCGCATCCGGATGTCTTCAACATTTTATTGCAGGTACTGGACGATGGAGTTCTAACCGACAGTCTCGGGCGTCGTATCGATTTTAAAAATACGATTTTGATAATGACTTCAAATCTTGGTTCGCGTGATATCAAAATTACAGGTGGATTAGGATTCGGGACAAATACGCGTCAGGATAACTACAAGACAATGAAGTCTAGCATCGAAGATGCGCTCAAGCGAGTTTTCAATCCTGAGTTTCTCAATCGCGTCGATGATACAATTATTTTTCATCAGCTCGAGCGTTCGCATATCTATAAGATCATCGATATTGCAACTAAGGAACTATTTGGCCGTATGGCATCTCTGGGAATTACAATCGAGTTAAGTCAAGAAGCAAAAGATTTTCTCGTGGAGAAAGGATACGATCCTGCGTTTGGTGCGCGACCACTCCGTAGGGCGGTTATGAAATATATCGAAGATCCATGCGCTGAAGAAATCCTGAAAGGTACTTACTCACAGGGAAGTATTATACGGGCAAATTTTGATAAAGAAAAAGAAGAGCTTGTATTTGTGTATATTTCCAAAGGAATTGAAGACAATCAGATAGAAAAACACGATGAAGAAATAATCGACACAAAGTAATCGGCATCAATATAAAAATCTAAAATCCCTCGGCAAATACCGGGGGATTTTTATTTCCATTAAGAGTGATAAATCTTCATAATCCCTCAAATGTATCTAAACTGAGACATCTGTGAAATCAAACGGAAAATCATATATCCTCTTTTACAAACCATACGGCGTTCTATCACAATTCACACAGGAGGCTGGATATTTATCGATAGCCGACTTTGGTCCATTTCCAAAAAACATTTATGCGGCTGGCAGATTAGATGCAGACAGCGAAGGTCTCATACTACTAACAAACGACAATATTATTAAACATCGCATTACTGATCCAAAGTTCGAACACGCTCGAACGTATCTTGTTCAAGTAGAGGGACTTCCTGATGAAAACGATATAAAGCAACTACAGAATGGAGTTGTGATTGAAGGGAAACGCACGAAGTCAGCAAAGGTAAAATTGTTGACTCACGAGCCGAGCTTGCCGCCGCGAGTTGTACCAATCCGTTTCAGAAAAAACATTCCAACATCGTGGATAGAGATTGTACTGAACGAAGGACGCAATCGACAGGTGAGAAAAATGACTGCCGCAGTCGGTCATCCAACATTACGACTTGTGCGCACATCTATCACTTTCCTTAGCATCCACGGACTAAAGCCGGGAATGTATCGAGAAATGACTTATAAGGAAATTGACAAATTGTTCAGGCTGCTAATTATTACATGAAATCGTTTTTCACAATTTGGTTTAACTTCGATAAAATTTGTATGAGTCGTCCTGAAATAGGTTGACTGTTATTTAGAACCCCTCTCTACAACTGTAGAGAGGTTTTTTATGCCATTGTTTCACTAGAACTTCCTGTTGTTGATGCATTTGAATTGGCGTTA
>JBEKLV010000035.1:0-17247 GCA_050008835.1 Bacteroidota bacterium
CTCATCCAATCTTCCTCCGCCCTTCAATAAGATTTCATTTGCCAAATTCAGAATCGGCTGCGTGCTTCGAAAATTTTCTTCCAATTTAATAATTTTACAATCCTTGAATTCTTTTCCGAATGAAAGGATATTCTGAATCGTAGAGCCGCGAAAGGAGTAAATACACTGCGCATCATCACCAACAACCATCAGGTTTCGGTGCTTAAATGCCAGCAGCTTCACAATCTCCGCTTGCAGTCTATTCGTGTCTTGATATTCATCCACCATAATATATTTGTAGCGATCGGAGAGTGTTGCGCGCACGGCTTCGTTCTTACGGAGAAGCACTGCAAGATTGAGCAGCAGATCATCGTAATCCATCAGATTATGTTCATGCTTATATTTCACGTAAGCGGTATGGAGCGCCACGATGTCGGTTTCGATTTCAAGGTACTGTGGATAATCCATAGCCAGTAATTCTTTCACTGATGTCATCGTATTCAAAGAGCGGCTGTAGAGGTCGTAAAGCGTTTCCTTACGCGGGAAGCGTCTTTCTTTCGTATCTAATTTTTGTCGTGTCCGAATGAGATTGACGACATCTTCGGCATCTGTCTGATCAAGAATAGTGAAATTACTTTCATAACCCAGTTGATCAGCATACTTCCGCAAAACACTATTCGCGAAGGAGTGAAATGTTCCTCCAGAGATTTGATCACATCGGCTGTCTAATAATATCGATGCCTTACGCAGCATTTCTTGCGCAGCTTTTCGTGTAAACGTGAGCAGCAGCACAGAATCTGGTTTTACGCCTAACTCCACAAGATATGCCACGCGGTATACAATTGTGCGCGTTTTTCCAGTTCCCGCTCCGGCTATGATGAGATGCGGACCATGGACCGACGTAGCCGCCTCGTACTGTGCCGAATTCAACTCCTGTTGATAGTTAATGCGCAGGTTCTGCGGTTGAATGAGGTGAAGATGATCGCCGGGAAGTGGTTTGAGTGTGAATTTTTTCAAGAAGTAATGAATTATTTGATAAATGGATTCATAAATTACTGTCATGAAGATAGCTGAAAAAACCCGTAAAATGAAATAAACCTAACTTGAGTTTTCAGCAACAAAGCCGTAAGTTTGAAACGTTCTTTTGACAACTTAGTGATTTAATTCCTAACAGGAATCGTTACTTCTTTTATCAACTAAAACTTAAGACTGACCATATGAATATTCTTGTTTTAAACTGCGGCAGTTCTTCTTTAAAATTCCAAATCATTCAAACCGATCTTGAGATGATCGAGAAAGATGCGGATAAACAACTTGCAAAAGGTCTCATTGAACGGATCAGTAATCAGGCATTAGTTACATTTCAAGCTGCTGGCAAAGCTCCGATAAAACATGTAGCTCCTTTGCGCGATCATAAAGCGGCACTTGACCATATCGTTAAATGGATTATCTCTGCCGATGCTCAAATTCCTGGCATTCAATCGCTTTCGGACATTCACGCCGTTGGGCATCGCGTTGTGCACGGTGCTGAACTGTTCACAAAATCTATCATCATTGACGACTCAGTAATTCGCGGAATCGAGGACTGCATTGACCTTGCTCCATTACATAATCCGGCAAACCTAAAAGGTATTAATGCTGCTCGCGAACTTCTTGGGACAGGCGTTCCAGCAATTGCAGTATTCGATACATCATTCCATTCTACAATGCCGGAGTCATCTTTTCTGTATGCTATTCCGTACCAACTTTATCAACGACATAAAATACGACGATACGGATTTCATGGAACTTCGCACCGTTATGTGGCATTTCGATATCGGCAGTTAACTGGCAAGACACGTGAACAGACCAACATAATCACTATGCATCTCGGTAACGGGTGCTCGGCATGTGCCATCAAGAATGGAGCATCTTTCGATACATCGATGGGATTTTCTCCATTGGAAGGATTGGTAATGGGAACGCGTAGCGGCGATATCGATCCCGCGGTGCTTGAGTTTCTATCGCATAAAGAAGGTATGTCGATGAGCGAAATCAGCAATCTACTTAATAAACAATCTGGGTTACTCGGCCTTTCCGGTTTAACGAACGATATGCGGGATTTGTTGGACGAAGCAGAAAATCATCAGGATCGCCGTGCTATGCTCGCCATCAACATTTTTGCGCAACGTGCAAAGAAATATCTCGGTTCATATCTAGCAGAAATGAATGGTGCTGATGCCGTCATTTTCACAGGAGGTATTGGTGAGAATTCCGCAGTTATCAGGCAGCGCATTTGTGCCAATCTCGAATGGCTTGGCATCGAAATCGACGAACAACTAAATGCCGAAAAGGTCGGTGGCAAAGAAGGGGAAATCTGCACAAAGAAAAGCCGCATAAAAGTGTTCGTTATCCCGACCAATGAAGAACTGCTGATCGCACGCGATACAGTTCGCTGTGTTCTTGGTGTGCCTCGAAAAATATAGGAACAAATTCGGAATTAAATTCTAACATAAGCGCGGACTTACGGGTTCGCGCTTTTCGTTTTTCATAGATTCATTTCCATTTGGTTTTTTTAGCAATTATTTCGCATTCTTAATAGCGTAATATTGAATCAATGAACAGAGGTAAAATGCCGACAATCTTCAAGTTGAAAAATCACTCTCACATTTCCCTTGCAAAACGCCTACGCGCTCTTTCTAGAAATATGTGGTGGACATGGAATCCGGAAGCCCAAGCTCTTTTTAACGAACTTTCACCGCTTATATGGCGGTATTCCAATCACAACGCTGTTGAAGTAATGCAAGATATATCCGAATGGGAATTAGAAGCCCGGCTGCGAGACCATGAGTTTTCTCGATGTGTGCACAATGTGCTGGAAGAATTCGATTTGTATATAGCGGAGCCCTCAACGTGGGCGAGACACCATGCGTCAACGTTGAAGAACCCAGTCGCATATTTTAGCGCTGAATTCGGCATACATGAATCACTGCCGATTTATTCCGGTGGTCTCGGCATTCTTTCCGGCGATCATACGAAATCTGCAAGCGATCTTGGCATACCTTTCGTTGGTATCGGACTATTTTATCGCCAAGGATATTTCCAACAACGAATAAATGCCGATGGTTGGCAGGAAGAATTATATCCTCTAAATAATACAGATAGTCTTCCGATGAAACTTGTGCTTCAACCCGAAGGCGGCCGATTACTCAACTCTGTCGAAATCGGACACAGCACGGTGTACTTTCAAACATGGGCTGTCCATGTCGGACGGGTAACTCTATATTTGCTCGATACAAATCTTCCAGAGAATGATCAACATTTCCAGGGATTAACAGCCACGGTGTACGGAGGCAATATAGACACGCGCATTGGGCAAGAGATTGTTCTTGGCATCGGTGGTGTACGGCTTCTGCAATCATTAGGGATAACGCCATCTGTTTTTCATATGAACGAGGGGCATTCCGCATTTCTAGTACTGGAATTACTTAAGCAAGAATTAAAATCCGGAAAAAACCAGGAAGAGGCAGAACGAGCGGTTCGTTCAAAGTGCGTCTTCACAACTCATACACCTGTACAAGCAGGACACGACCGATTCAATTCTGAGTTGATGACATATGCGCTTGGCAAATTCTGGAATCCCACAGGATTATCGCACGAAGTCCTAATGTCTTACGGTCGTGTTCATCCTGCTGAGACGAATGAACCATTTACAATGACAGTGCTTGCCATAAAGATGTCTCGCGCAGCAAATGGCGTCAGCGAATTGCACGGGCATGTGAGCAGAGAAATGTGGAAAGAATTATTTCCTGGAAGACCGGTAGATGATGTTCCCATCGGATATGTAACCAACGGTGTCCACACACCGGGATGGGCAACTGCACATGCGCACGATTTCTGGAACAAACGGCTTGGTTTTGATTGGACTGCTAAGTTAATGGAACCGAAGTTTTGGGAGAAAATAACGGAGAACGAGCTTGCCACCGACGAAGAACTCTGGGCATTGCGTTATTCATTACGGCGCGATTTAGTGGATTACGCCCGTCGACAAAAATATATTCGCATGGGCGGCACATCTCTTGCAACAAGCCATATCTTATCTCCCGACGCATTGACGATCGGATTTGCCCGCAGATTCGCAACCTACAAGCGCGCACCGTTAGTGTTTCGGCATTTGGAAAAAATCATTCCATTATTTACAGATACTCAGCATCCGATTCAAATCATCTTCGCTGGCAAAGCGCATCCACATGATAACGAAGGCAAACGATTCATTCAACGCATCATAGAAATATCGCGCCAACCAGAGTTAAACGGAAAGGTAGTCTTCCTTGAAAATTATGATATTAATGTAGCTCGTCATCTTATTTCCGGCGCCGATGTATGGCTGAATACTCCGCGCCGTCCACTCGAAGCTAGCGGAACGAGCGGCATGAAAATCACCATTCACGGTGGCTTGAATCTGAGCATTATGGATGGTTGGTGGCGTGAAGGATACAATGGCATAAATGGTTGGAATATCGGTGACGACCAAAATGAAGTCGATTTGGAAACACAAGATGAACATGATTTTGAAAGTTTGGTTAAAGTCCTTTCCGAATCGGTTATTCCAGAGTTTTATGATCGTGACGAGCGGGGTATTCCGCACACGTGGTTGAAACGTATCCGCAACGCAATGCAGACACTGTTGTCGCAGTTTAGTTCGGATAGGATGCTGGGGGAGTATATACAGAAATACTATATTAATTGAACAACTAATTTCGATTTTTGGAGAAAAGTATTACTCCACTTTACGATTCTTCTGCTTTTTCCGCTTAGAATCCCTAACCTTTTTTCTTTGCAAGTGTTGACATTCAATCTCTCCACACCTATCTTTAAATAGTTGGGTTTTATACGATGATATACGATTTCTCATTAAAGTGCACATTATAATGATGTTTCCAACCGACATTGAAACCCGCAAACTCACTGCGATTATGTTCACAGACATCAAAGGCTTTTCTAAAAAGATGGCTAAGAATGAAACTAATGCTTTTGAGTTATTGAAAACACATGACGCGCTTTTACGTGTACTCGCTGCAAAATTTGATGGACGTGTCATAAAGTCCATCGGCGATTCGTTTATGATTGATTTCGCTAGCGCTGTTAATGCGGTAAGATGCGCGATTGAAGCGCAAAATCGATTCTCACATTTCAATAAGAAAAAGTCGGAATTAGATAAAATCGAAATTCGCGTGGGCATTCATCTTGGCGACGTGATCATTCGTGATGAAGATATTATTGGTGATGGCGTGAACATCGCATCGCGTATTGAAGCGATGGCAGGACCGAACCGAATTTGGATTTCACAAGATGTATACCAGCAGGTACGTAATAAAATACAGCTGCGCGTTTTTCCACTCGGTCCTCAACAATTGAAGAACATACCAGAACATGTAGAAGTGTATGAAATCTTAATAGATAGCATTGCTGAATTTTCAACACCCTCTGCCAAAGCGTTAGAAACACTGGCACATAATCAGGAAGAGTTGGCGCAGAAGGTAGAAACCGAAGAAGCACTCGAAGCCAGGCATGTTGAAGAAGCGAAGCAACGGGCCAAGCAAGGATTCGAAAAGAGAGAAGAAGAGCAGAAAAAAGAAATTGCTGAACATTACGCGAAAGCCGAGAAATACTATGAAGAAGGTAAAACAAACGAAGCTGAGGCAGAATTAAACATAATATATAAACTCGATCCTCAGCAGCGCATCAACGCTGAACGCAAAAAAGCAGCAGAAGAACAAGAAAAAATAATGCAAGAGTATCTGCAAAAAGCTAATGAGCTTTTTGCAGAAGGTCAATTAGATGCGGCTGAAAGTGAAGTAAATGAAATCTTCCGCCTCCATCCATTGCACGTTGGCGCCCAACAACTCATTGCGCAAATTGAGGAAGAGCGCTACCGGCTTGAGGAAAGAAAGAGAACCACACGATTAGAAAAAGCTCCTAAACAGGCATCTAACGAAGAGCGGCATATTGAAGAACTGCTTGAACAGGCGCGAGCACTTCTTCAAGAAGAGAAATTCACCGAAGCAACATTTACATTACACGAACTCTTTGTTATTGACCCGAACCATTCCGAAGCGCGACGATTAGAAGAGAGTATCCATCAGACTGAACAGGCAAAGGCGGAGCTGTTGCGCATTCAAGCGAAGCAGGCGCATGAGGAGCAGCGCGCTCATGAGCTTGCTAAACTTCAACAAAAGGTAGAAGAACAAAGACGGCAGCAAGCATATCACCGCCAACAAATCGATCATAAATCTCGGCGTAAGAGACTGTACTATGCTGCGGCCGTGATCATAGTGTTTGGAATGGCATTGTTTGGTATCCCAAAACTATTGGATATCATATTCCCCAAGAAGGCGTCAATTGCCGTTTTACAACTTATGAATGCTCCACACGATACGAGCAATATTGATGTATTAGATGCGATTCCAGTTCTACTGGCAGAAGATTTTTCACAATGCGAACACTTGACTGTTATCGCACCATCTTCTTCACTTTTATACATTCCTGATCAAGCGCACATTCAAAAGATCACATCTCTGTTTCCTGCAAGTTATCTAGTGATGTTAACCGTTCAAGAATATCGTGGGAACTACACTTTGCTAATACGATTATTCAATCCAGATCAACAGAAGGTTATCTTTGTTGGATCGGTGGAGGGACAGATATCTACGCTTAGTGAAATGCGGGCAAACATTCTGCAAAAAGTTATCGAGAAAATGGAAATAAAATCCAAACTACCAGAGATAGCACAGATTTCTAATGTTAATGCATTTGAAAAATATCTGAAAGCCCTTCATCTGCTACAACTAAACTCCAGCGCAGAAATAGATTCTGCAAAAGCTCTATTGCTTGCAGCGATACAAATGGAACCTTCCTTCGGTCTGGCGTATGCAATGCTCGCTGATATTAAGTTACGTATGTTCTCTACAACAGAAAATTCACAGTTTCTTCAGTCTGCCTCCGAATACGCACAACGCGCGTTGCAGTATTCTCCTAACACTGCTCTTGCCTACAAGGTTCTTGCAATCTGCGCCCGTCTTCAGCAGAATTATAATACAGCTCTGTCTTCCGTAGCGCAGAGTGTGGCTTTACTTCCACAAGATCCGGAATGTTATAGGGAACTTACCTCTCTTTCCATCGTCGCCGGAAAGTTCGATGACGCTTCTATGTATGCCTCAAACGCCATTTTATACGATCCAATAAACGCAAAATCACATTTAACAATTGCAATAACTCAACAGATGAAACAGGAATACTCTGCCGCAGAAATATCTTATAAACAAGCACAATTATTTGGAGAAGATGAGGAAGCCCTGACAGTTAATTTTATTCAGAATATTTGGCTCAATGAAGGAAATTATGACAGGGTTATTGAATATTTCCGGCAAAAGCTTCTTACTTCTCCCAAAGATTATCGATACCATTATTGGATTGGACGCGCCTACCAGCTCTCACTCCAAATCAATGCCGCACAAAAGTGGTTGGAAGATGGATTAGCAATAGCGGAGCAAACAATTGAAACTAATCCTGAAGATGCTAAAGCTCTTTCATATGTCGGTCTATTCCAATCGCGGCTCGGAAATTTTTCTGATGGCGAAATAGCAATGAACAAGGCATCGCAGATCAATAACAACTCACCTGAAATTTTGTTTCGAAGTGCGGAACTCTATTCTATCCAGCGTGACGTGCAGAAAACATTTTCTGCGTTAGAAAAAGCATTGCGCCAAAAGTACGATTTTGCGGAGTTATTGAATGCAGATTTTTCCTTTATCGCACACGAATCAGAATTTCTCCCGGCAATAACGCGAAAAATTGAGGGCAAGTGGCCGATGAAGTAGAGTTACATTTTCTAGTTGCAGTCGCTGATTTCCGCATACCGCTTATATAAATCACCTGTTGCCTCCCTCCCATTTTTTCCATAAGTTATAGCCGTGCAGCATATTCATTCCATTTATGAGTTCTTTTATTGATAATGCTATGTCTCTCCGACGACGAGTAGTACGAGAACGGGTTTTGCAGGCGCTTTATGCGTACGAACTTTCTCATGAACCTATCCAATTTATCATTGAGAACATTGTTGCTGATTTGGAGAAACAGCCAGCATCGTTTACCTTCGCAAAACAGTTAATCCTTAAGGTTATTGAATGCAATAAAGAACTGGATGATTTGATTCGTCAGCGGATAGAACATTGGGAGTTTAACCGCCTTGCTATTATTGACCGGATTGTACTGAGAATGAGTATATGCGAATTATTGTACTTCGATGACATTCCACCAAAAGTCACTATCAACGAAGCCATAGAAATTGCTCGTGATTTCAGTACCGAGAAAAGCGATAAATTTGTTAATGGCGTGCTCGACTCAATTCTTGATGATCTAAAAAGGGATGGCCGCATAAAGAAATCAGGAAGAGGATTGGTGAACAAAGGGGTGAACAAACAATCCAAGCAAAGATGAGAAGCACCCTTTATTCTCCAGCTTTCCATACAGCGACACGTTGGCAAATCTTTTCATGGGCGCTGTTCGACTTCGCGCACACAGCGTTTTACGTTCTGATTCTAACCGTTGGTTATCCACTATACTTCAAAGAAATTGTTGCACAAAGCAGCAATCGGGGAGATTTTTTGTGGGGTTCCGCGTTTAGTATTTCCATGTTAATCGTGGCGCTCTTCTCTCCCATTCTCGGCGCTGTTGCTGATTATGGCACCGGTAAAAAACGATTTCTTGGTATTCTCACAGCGCTATGCGTTCTTGCAACGTCGAGTCTTTTCTTTGTGCATACTGGAATGATCTTTATGGGGATGGCACTACTTATTATTTCAAATATCGGGTTCGAAGCGGGGCTCGTATTCTATGATGCGTTCCTTCCGGAAATAACAACTGTCCGAAGTTATGGCCGTGTTTCAGGCTATGGATTCGCACTTGGATATGTTGGATCGCTCGTTTCACTTGCTGTAGTATTTCCGTTATATGCAGGTGGATTCAGCGCGGACAATCTTTTTAACGTTCGCCTTAGTTTTATTATTGCCGCTGCTTTCTTTTTCGTATTCTCACTGCCATTGTTTTTCTTTCTTCCTGATAAACAACGAACCGGGAGTTTAAAGTTAGACTTTATTAAAATTGGTTTTTCTCGGCTCCGAACCACATATCGGCAATTTCCTCGGTACCGAAACATTGCACGCTTTCTGATTTCATATTTTATTTATATCGATGGCGTGAATACTATCATCGTATTTTCTTCTATCTTTGCACGCGAAACGCTCAAGATGGATCTCAGTGAAATTGTCATTTACTTTGCCATGGTGCAAACTTCCGCTATTTTTGGTTCTATTATTTTCGGTATCTGGGCAGATCATACTACTCATAAACGGACGCTCAGTATCACTTTGCTCCTTTGGCTGAGCATAGTCATAATTGCATATTTCATTCAAAATAAGTGGATGTTCTATGGACTCGGCGTGTTTGCCGGATTAGCTCTCGGTTCTTCTCAATCAACCAGCAGGGGTATGATGTCTATCATCACTCCACAGGAAAAGAAAACAGAATTTTTTGGATTCTATTCATTCTTTGGAAAAGCATCTGCAGTACTTGGGCCAATCGTTTTTGGATTCGTTTCGTCGTATTTCAATCAACGGTTTGCCATTCTTTCTGTCGGACTCTTTCTACTCACCGGGCTTATTCTGTTACAGCGAGTGGAAGAGTGCGCCACAGAGAGTTCTCCTGCAACATCCTAATATTTTTATCGGGAAGGAATATCCTATGCGTTCTCTCTGCTTTGTTTGCTTTATTGCTCTTTTTCTTGGCTGCAATACTGAAGAAAAGGAAACTACAACAAAAGGCAAGTTGCACGTTTTCATTCCAGAATCTATCGCTCCCGTGATGATTGACGAAGTAAGCGAATTTCTAAATCTCTATCAAGCAAATGGCGCATACATAACGGACACTATTGTCTCTACTGAGACAGCTGCCCGCCACTTCGTTATAGACACCGCACGCATTGCTTTTCTTACACATCCATTGTCGCAAGCGGAAAAGGAACAGGCAAAAAAAGTTTCTTCTACTGACCTAGACGAGTTGATTATCGCTTACGATGCTATTGTTGCTGTCGTACATCCAAAGAACAAGACAGTTGAAATGACGACAACGGAGATCCAAAAAATATTATCAGGAACGATAACGCGATGGGAACCGCTTACCAAACCGATGAAAGGCACGATTAAGATTTACTGTCATGATTCATCGGATGTAACAGAATATCTTTACCGACGATTATTGAAGCAAACTGGTATCTCGACAAAATTTACTCGCACAAGTTCGGATATTCAAACGCTTCGATCGGTAGAAAAAGATCCGCTTGCACTCGGTTTTGTGACGTTAGTTTGGATTGATTCGGCAAAGTCAGAAGCGCGAATTCTCAACCTCGGCAGAACTACTGAAGATACAGACACAACATTTGCAGTACCGGCTGAAACGATTGGAAAATTTTTCTCACCTCACGCTGCAAATATTTACAGAAATTATTATCCACTCAAGCGTGCGATTTATATGTATACGAGAGGGCAAATTAATTTGGCGACGGGTTTTGGTACCTATGTATCTACATCGGAAGGACAGAAGCTTTTTCTTAAACGTGGACTTCTCCCGGGAACACAGAAGATTAGGTTAGGATTTAACCAACCTGAGTAAATAATGGAACATCTTCTTTTATTTGAACATTGATAGATGTCGGGCGTTTACCTTAGAAATCAGGGCCTAGGGCGAAATAGTAATATGGCTCTGAGAAACTTCCTACCCTAAATCTCCATGCGATATCAAAGCGGATCGGTAAGCCAAAAAGGAAGAGCCGCGTTCCTACACCGGTTCCAATTAGTAAATCTTGCGTTACAATCGAGCCATCGTTAGGATCTTTGCAGAATGCCTTCCATAAATGATCATCGCTCCACGCAGATCCCATATCAACGAATGCTGTACCAAGAATATTGGCAAAACCAATCGGCACTGCACCAAAGATAAGATACTTCAGTAGCGGAAAACGGAATTCCACATTTGTTACAGCAAACTTGGTTCCAATTTGCTGAGCATAATCATATCCACGCAATGGAAGTACCTGTGTCAGAAATGCAAAATCCTCAACATTGTTTATAGGAATTTCGTTCGTCGCAAGATGATAATTCATCCATCCTTCCGTTCCGCCAAGGAGAAAATTTTGCCTATTACTTCCGATACTCATTCCGCCGGAGAGACGATAGACAAAGATAAATTCTTTCGCCAATTTTGAGTATCTTCGATAGTCTGCTGTAACTGTTTGCATATCCAATCCGTCATTGCCTAACTTCGGTGTGCCGTAAAATGTAAAGTTGAAGCGTGAACCGTTGTTGGGGCCAAACCATTCCCCTTGCCAAATAGAATTGTCATTCACATAACTAACAAGCGGCATTATAAGCGAGCGCTGCTGCGAAGGGCTGGAAGTATTATCCAAATTATCTCGTGAGAGATTTAGCCACATTAAAGAGCAATCAATGCGATTGAATCGATCTATCGGATAGGACGCTATAGCGCCAAGGGCCCACGTTTCGAATCGATAGAGAGTATCATATAATGAACCCTGTGGACTTAGATACAGAAACTTTGCGTCATGAAAAGCTTGGAATCCCCAATCAATGCGCCCAGGTAAATAATAGTATGAAAGTCCATAATCGCTATTCTTGAGATCAATCAACAAATTCGTTTGAAAAATAATTTGATGATCGCCAAGCATATCACTAAAAGCCAGAATCGTGCTTCCTTCTAATCCGTAAAAAGTATTAACATCCGCCGCGCCATAGACAAGGTCAGGCGAGAAGTTCAGCTTGTAACGGTGCGGGATATAATTGCTATCGACGTCCTGATTGTCCGTAATTTCTACTTGTGAAATCGGCGGTGGCACATTCGTTGTATCATGCATTACATCCGGTGAAAAAACAAAACTGGAAAGATCGGCTTTTACACTTGAATGATATGTTGCTTCCGCCCCAACTGTATCGACAACCACAGCAACATTGCTACGTACGGCAATTGTATCGGAGGATGGAGCAAGAGCGACAAGTTCTTTAGGCTTCTCTTCACGCGGAAGCTTGTATTTCATTTTGTAAAATTCAGTCGGCTCAAGCGACATAACATTGAGTTTTCGTTCTAATGGACGTAGCATCAAGTAAATATCAAACCCTGCTTCATTAAGAGATGCGAACACTAATTTGGATCCGTCGTGTGAAAGCGAGAGCTGATACAGCCCGCTAATGGAATTAGTAATAGGATAGTACTTGCCGGAATCTAATTCCTGCGCGTAGATATTGTTGATGCCATTCAAATCAGCGATATACAAAATCTTTTTGCCATCCGGCGAGATGACAGGCGAAGTTTTGCTGCCATTGGGCTGTGTGGTGATTCGTCGAATAATACCAGAGGAAATATCGATCGAGAATAAATCGGTTTGTGCATAATCGTATTTCCAGATTTTGAAGTTCTTCGATATCACAGTTGGCGATGTTATATCTCCACGATCGGACGCAAAATAAATCGTTTTATCATCAGGTGAAAATATCGGGTCGCTATCAGAGAAAATGTCGTTCGTAAGATTTTTCACTTCTTTAGTATTTATATTGTAAATATAAATATCGGATTGCGGCGACTTAACGCCGACAAATGTAAGTAAATTACCATCGTTACTCCAATTCACCGAAAACACACCGTCTAAATCAAGATGAATTTTTTCTTGTTTGCCGGACTCAACATCTACAAGAAATATAGCGTCGCGTTCACCTGCCTTTACGGCAAGTGCAAGTTTCTTTCCGTCCGGCGACCACGTGATTCCTGGTGTCAGCAAGTGCATCTCTTCAAAATTATTTGTCTTTTGCCCGCCTACCACCTTATCAAGAATCTCGCCATCCGTTGCTGACATTATATAGACATCGAAATAATCATTTCGGTCGGAGATAAATGCAATCTTGTCGCCCTGTGGCGAGATTGCAGGGCTGGTGTTATAGAAGTTGCCGTCCTTAGTGTGATTCGTCATCCGTTTATATGAAAAATCTGCTGGCTCTTCACGTTTTGCGACATCCGGCCAGTAGTACACTTTTTGTTCTTTTTGCCAACGTTCTGAAAGTTCTTTTACAGACATACCAATTGCAGATTTGAACCCTTTTTCGATACTACGGGCACCTTTTATCTGACTGAATATTTCTGCAATCTTTTGTTCGCCATATTTATTTGCAATGTAATACCATACCGATTGCCCGCCGCGGTACGCAAAATATCCACTGAGATAATCTATTGGCGGCAGATAATTGTGCACCGTTGCATCGCGCAGAAACATATCCGAATTATTATCCCACTTCAACGATGCGTATTCTGCAATGCCTTCGTTCATCCACATCGGCAGCTGTACAGGCGCTTTGTTGGAGATAAGAGATTGAATTGTACCGCCATAAAACATATCATTTAATACCGCATGTACTAATTCGTGATGGATTACATGCCGAAATTGTCCATAGCTTCCTTCAAATGGAAGGACGACTCGATTCTTAAACAATTCTGTTACCCCGCCGATACCTTCCTCCATATATTCGGCCACAACATTTGTTTGCTGGAACTCATTATGCGAGTTATAAACGACCAGGGAAATGCGATTAGTAATTTCGTAGCGCAGAAGTTTCTTGATAGAAGTATATGACGCTTCTGACGCGTTTGCTGCAAACTGCGCAAGATCGTAACCGTCCTGCGAGAAATAAATATCGAAGTGATCAGTCTGGATATATTGCCAATGGAAATCCTTATACTGAACCTTATTCTTGCCAAAGACGGAGTTCTGTGAATTCGCTTCCATTGCGATTTCGCAGAGAATCAAACTAATGAGAATAAACCTGCGCATAATATTCTTACCCTTCTTCTCTTGCATTTGTTTCTCTAAAAATATTTTAAAAAAAAACGTATCGAAAAGCAAATCAACGCTTGTTTAGAAATATTTGCGAGCATATAAGCAGGTAAGCCATTGAGCCAATATGTTTGATATATCAGTGTTTACCCCGCGTATGAACTTTTTCTTCGTCTTTTTCTACTAGAACAAAATCAATCTGGCGGTCTTCCGGATTAACACGAACAACTTTAACTTCCAACGTATCGCCAAGGCGATATTGTTTGCCTGTTCGTCTTCCTTTCAATGTATACTGCTTTTCATCATAAGTGTAATAATCGTCGTTAAGGTCGCGCACATGGAGCAATCCTTGCACCAGTAAATCCGTAAGTTCGACAAAGATGCCGAAGTTTGTTACACCGGAAATTACAGCGTGGAATTCATCACCAATGTGGCGCTTCATATATTCCACCTGCATCACTTTCACAGCGGCGCGTTCAGCTTCCATCGCTGCCCGCTCCATCACAGACGATTGTTTGGCAATGTACGGCAAACGCTGACGAAGCACATTCCGTTCCTGAGGCGAAATACCTATTGCATATTGTTTCAGCATCCGATGAACAATTAAATCCGGGTACCGCCTAATCGGCGACGTAAAATGGGAATAGTAATCAAACCCTAAACCATAGTGACCGATGTTGCGATCAGAATACACTGCCTTCGCCATCGACCTTAACGCCACCTCATTGATTACATTTTCGACTTCCGTGCCCTTCACTTGATTAAGAAGCTGCTGCAAAGATTTAGACGTTACACCACCATCTGTGTTCAACTTAAATCCAAATTTATCGACAAACACTGCAAGTTCGCCAATTCGCTCTGGATCGGGCGAATCATGCACACGGTACAGAAACGGCTTTGCCTGATCTTCATTCTTCGCTAATCCAATATGCCGCGCCACCACTCGATTTGCCAGCAGCATAAATTCTTCCACTAACCGATGACTTTCTAAGCGTACTTTCTTAATAATTTTGAGTGGCTTTCCCTGTTCATCAAATTCAAACTTCGCTTCCGCAGAATCAAAGTCAATGCCGCCATCTTTCATTCGTTTCTTCGTTAATAATGCACTCAATTGATACAACTGCCGGATAACTTCGACGAATGGGGCATCATTCGGCGACACCGCCCGGTTCCGTTCCAATGCATCGATGATTTTCTGGACGCGTTCATAACTGAATCGCTGCTTGCTGCGAATAACACTTTCCACAACCTCATATTCTTTAACACTGCCACGTGACGAAACATTCATAAAAACAGTAAACGCCAACCGATCTTCATTCGGGCGAAGACTACACAAGCCGTTGGAAAGTTTTTCCGGAAGCATGGGAATGACGCCGTTTGGAAAATAGACGCTTGTGCTGCGTTTGAGTGCCTCCTTATCCAATTCACTTCCAGCTGTTACGTAGTATGATACATCTGCAATGTGTACACCGAGATGGAAATTTCCGTCCGGCAGCGGTTCAAGTGAAATCGCATCATCAAAATCTTTTGCATCTTCCGGATCAATAGTAAAGCAAAGTAGATTGCGGAGATCATGTCTGCGGTCGATTTCAGTTTGTGGAATATCGGATGGTACAGCATTCGCTTCCAACAAAACTTCCTGAGGAAACTCGGTTATTAAATGATATTCGCGTGCTACGGATTTGATTTCTGTCGATAACTCGCCTGACTTCCCAAGCACTTCTACAACTTGCCCTTCAGAATTTTGATGATGTTTTCCCCACACTGTCATCTTTACAACAACCTTATCTCCTTCTTTTGCATCATGCAAATGTTCTTGAGCAATTAGAATTTCTCGTGCCATTCGTCGGTCATCAGGTACAACGAAGAACTGCTTATGCGCTCGTTCAACCGTTCCAACAAATTTCTGAATTCCACGCTTGATAATTCGTACAATTTCACCTTCGCGTCGAGCACCGCGTTCCTTTTGTTTTGTACTTTGAGCCAAAAGCGAGACTTCCACTGTATCGCCATGAGCGGCGTCTCCTAAATTATCTTGCGGAATGAAAAGTTCTTCTCCACCTTCTTCAATTGTTACAATGCCAAATCCGCGAGATGTAATTTCCAAAGAACCAAATAAGAGTTGTGTTTCGTGGAGATGACCGTATTTTTTCCCACGGACTCGCAAAATATTTTTTTCATCTTGCAGAGATCGGAGTGCCCGCTTGAAGATTTGTTCATCTTTCTCGCTGTGAACTCCGATGCGCCTCGATAATTCTGTTAATTTAAACGACTCTTTAGGGAAGCGAGCGAGAAATTGCAGGATGCGTTCACGAAGCGATTCAAGACTCTCGCCAGTACTTTTGTTTGACACTGAACAACTCCTTGAAGAAATGTATCGTGAAATGCAAATTACCTAATCACTAACAATTATTTTAGAATATGATGCGATAGAACAACCGAACACCATTAGAAGAACGGCGTTGTTCGTCTGCATTTTGGATTTCTTCCACACGGCGTTCGAGTGTGAGAATGAGGTTGTGTAATCCATTTACGCCGATAACATAACTCATAGGCAACTCGACACTCGCATTCGCGTTGGTTAAATCGGTTAAGACTCTTCCACCCATGCGGTAAACAACTTCCCCCACCTGTCCGGTCAATCGGAGATCAGTCGTCTGATTAAATTGCCCACCGACATAAATTACATCCACGGATTGGATATAACCCCACGTGTTACTGCGAACCGCATCACTGATCAACCCAGTTACACTTCCCCACGCCAAGGCAAATCCAAGATTTGTTCCTATAAGCCCCATACGCTGTTGGTCTGTTTGTTCATTGCGGAATTGGCCGGCAAGGATATAGGAGACAGCGTTAGCTTCATCATCGCCTTCTTTCCAATTGGTACTACTACTCCAATCTTTATCAGAAAATGATTTTGTTTGTAATGAAATCTTAGTCTTTGGCTCATTCCTCGTTCCAGTGATTTGAAGTGTGACCAAAACCTGTGGTGCTTTACTGGTTCCAGAAATATTTCCCGATGACTGAGTTTGAGAAGTAGAAGTAGTATCATGTGTTCCCTGATATGTTGCATTAACTTCAAGTTCGGGATTCAGAACGTTACCTGTAAAAAGGAGTTTCCCGGTTGCTTCAAACTTCTTGATGAAATAATAGTAAGAACGATTACTGAGTTCAACTTGACCAGTCAAGCGTGACATTGACGGCGTACGATTGAAGTAGAGCCTGCCTTGAAGGTCTGCAAAAAGTTCTTCACTCGTTTGAGTGTTGAAGACGAAACGTAGAGTAGTCGGTCCCTGCGTTTCAATACGAACATCATAGCTAATGCCATCAAGAAA
>JBEKLV010000350.1:0-2957 GCA_050008835.1 Bacteroidota bacterium
TTTTTGGGATCGTCTAGTTTACCCTTTAGAACGTTAATAAATATTTTAAGTGACTTCTTTAATACGACAACATCGGTTACATTTGTTTTCGTACGAAAGGTTATGTATTTCTTCATAGGCTTAACAGTAATATCGGAACTGACAGATAAGACAAGTTCCTTGAAACGAGAGTAGAGGTCTGCAATATTTGGTTGAGCTATTTTTAAATGACCTTCTTCTGTATAAGTCTTGACCTCACGACTGATTGTCTCGACAACATCGCTTTTCTTGGAAACAGTTTTAATTGATGCAACGGAAGAAGCTGGTTTATGTTGATCGAATCGTATTGTATTGTTCGAATATCGTCGGACTTCCCATAATTCAATAGGCAAATCCTTGAAATTAATTGCTTCAAGTTGAAAAGTAGTAAATGAAGGAGATATAAAAATTACTTTTGATTGCGACCAATCGACATTATCCCGTTTCAATGAGCCGTTACAACGCTCGTTATATTCTAATATGAATTCAGCTTTATTATTGAGCATAAGACCAAGGTAACTCATGCCCTGGTCGATTACTGAATAATTTGAGCCCCTTTTGATTTCTATAATAACAAATGCCTGAGCGTCTTTGTCGAAAGCGAGTGTATCAATTCGAAGTCCACCAAGTTGAAATTCACTTCGAATAAACTGTAATCCAAAAAGCGAGTCCAGATTGGATTCCACTATGTTTTGAACGTCTCGTTCTAGCTTGAACGGATTCTCTTTTATATGTTCAAGCTGTTTGTTTGAAAGCTTGTATAGTGGCATTGGGGCAATGTTCCTTATTTTGTATAGTGCCTAACTGCTGATTAGATAGACCTTGTCTGCCTTTTGTGCTTAATATATATGAATTGTCGACAAAATGTGAAACTGTTTTTTGTACTACTTTTTAGAAATGTTGTGCTCCTGTTTTAGCTCCCGCAACCCCGAATTCAACCAATCGGTATTAATCTACTGTAGTCTATAGACTTTGTCAAGGATTAATAAAAACCGGTAGTGGGCTATTTTGAAATTGATGCAAGGAGGATAAAAAATATCAGCGGAAGAGATGGGGCTTGAACCTGTACGTTCCTTGCGGAACACTGAATTGACTTTATTTACCCTTCTTCCATTCTTTACAAGGATAAGATGTTGTTTCTATTCCCCAACTATCAAGTTTAATGAGTTTGTGAGGATCGGTTTTTGTGCGTCGGAAGATATGGCGATTAACACAATAAAGATGTGCCTTAAGAAGTTGATGTATTGATCGAAGTTTTAATTTGCAAATAGGGCATTCGTATGTCATTTTAATTTTTCCTTTTTAAACTTAAGCCCATGTTGCAGGTTTGATAAGTTTCTCGCCGTTCCCAAGATCAATTTCATCGGGAAATAGACTTGTCTTAAATTGTTTTTCTTTTAACCGCACATAGAAACTTGCAACATTCTTAATTTCTTCTGCCTCTCTGCCAATTGGTATTGCAACACCAATTCTTTTTGCAGGAAACATTTTTCTTACTGCCTTTATAGACGGTATTATATCGCTATCGCCTGTTACCACAAGCGCAGTATCATAACGGTCTTCAATGGCTAATGAAAAAAGTGAAATCGCAAGATTTACGTCTGTTTGTTTTTCTTCATGACCCTGATACTCTTTATTGCAATTTGGACATAGTCTATCTTTTAATTTGAATTCCCCATATACAACTTTAACTCCAGTTGTTTCTAATGCTCTAATAAAGATAATATGGCGCTTCATCTTATCCGGTTTCCATTTCATTAGCGATGTGAAGTAGTACAAATCTTCCATAGAATATGAATTTGGAATAATTCTTTTAGCCAATGTCATAATGTCTAACCACTTGTATTTATGGTAGGCTGGCTTATCATCAATAGAATGATATAAGTTATATCCATCTACAAGTACAATTATGCGGTTTTTCACAGGTGGGTCTCCCTATAAAAAAAAACCCGAGCGCACAAGGCATCTCGGGACTAATGAGACACGAGATCTCAAAAGGATGACAATGAAATTATACATATCTTTTAGTTTCATGTCAAGCGAAAAGTTCTCATTGCGTTATTCGTAAAAAATGTATGTAAATGCTTCAGCTTTTTTCTTCGTATTACTTTACCGTTAATGCCGCCTTATGGCTTATAACACTTCCAGAATTGTTCTTTACAGTAACAGTATAATTAGCTGCATCTTTCGGGCTAACCCTGTCTATTGTTAATATCGGGTTGGTTGCACCGCTTATGACCTTGCCATTTTTGAACCATTGATAACTTGCTTTCGGGATAGCTGCTACTTTTACTTTGAAACTTACCGTCTGGCCATTTTTTACTTTTACGGATTCCGGTTGTGATAAAATAATGGGAGCCATTGTTGGTGTCCAGCCGCCAAGCATATAATCTGGTTTGCTGTAGTTGGCAATAATTGCGGAATCTTTTTCCATTGTCAACTGCCTCGAAGCAGGATGTCGCTGGCTTACATCTGCCGGTTTCCCATCGCCGATATTCGTACTGTTGTATTCCCAAAAATGCACATTCGTCGTGTCACCAATACTGCCCCACCCAACTGGAGAGATTCCTGCAATAGCACAATTCATTATCACAGCTTCAGCATAAGGATAACTCTTATTGCCATTACCTGGTGAGCGTGCAAATACCGCTTCTTTTCCTTTGGGAGTCATAAATTTACAGTTCACAAATATATTGCCATGATTAGCGGAAGTGTTGCGTATCCACATGTATGGACCCTCGGCGCTAAACTCGCAATCTTTGAAGAAGGCAGGTCCGCGTCCGAGAACCATATCGCCCCATCCCTCTATGCGGCTGCTATAGTAGTAGGCAGAGCCATTCGATTGCAGTGCATCTCCCGAACCGCCGACAATGACATTGTAAAGAATGTTCTCACTTCCGCACAGCAGCAAGCCTTCTGCCTGAGCTTTCGTCGAAGTT
>JBEKLV010000351.1:0-2949 GCA_050008835.1 Bacteroidota bacterium
GAAAAAGTTGTAAAAAATTATCCGATGAGTAAGAATGTGAAGCGTGCGAAAGCACGCTGGGCAAAGTTATAGTAGTGATTGTTATTGAATGTAGTTGTTAACAAACCCTGTTGAGTGATCATCAGGGTTTTTTTTCACTTTGACCTTCCTATGGGTACATCAAAAATTATACAAATAAATCCATCTCTTTAATATGAACAATAGTTTGATTCTCTGCATACGCCTTGGTATATTGCCAACGCAATAGGATTTACCCATGTCAAAAAATCTCACAAAATATGTATGCCAATCGTGCGGATATGTATCGCCGCGATGGATTGGCAAATGTCCCAACTGCTCCGAGTGGAATTCATTTGTCGAAGAAGCCACAACATCTGTTAAAGCATCGCGCAAGATGGGCGTTTCCTCAAAGATCGAACCGGTTTCTTTTGATCAAATAGAGAAGGAAGATGTTCCACGCATTAAAACCACATTGAATGAATTTGATCGTGTGCTTGGCGGTGGTCTGGTTCCCGGTTCGCTCATTTTACTCGGCGGCGATCCCGGTATCGGCAAATCTACATTGATGATGCAAATAGCAATAGCACTGAAAGATCAACTCGTGCTTTACGTGACTGGTGAAGAATCGGTGCGGCAGATCAAACTGCGCGCTGAACGGCTAAATGTAAGTTCAGCAAAAAATATTTTACTTCTTGCAGAAACTAACCTTGATTTAATTCTTGATGTAATCGATGCCGGTACTCCTGATTTGATAATAGTAGATTCCATCCAAACGATGTACCGACCTGGCTTAGAAAGCGCACCGGGCACTGTTAGCCAAGTGCGGGAATCCGCTGCTTTGTTGCTGCGTCTTGCTAAAATTCGAGGTATTCCTATCTTCGTTGTCGGTCACGTTACTAAAGACGGTATGATTGCCGGGCCGAAAGTAATTGAACATATGGTCGATACGGTTCTGCAATTTGAAGGCGAAGCACATTATGCTTATCGCATTCTGCGAGCATTGAAGAATCGATTTGGCTCGACAAATGAGATTGGTATCTTTGAGATGCATGATACAGGATTGCGCGAAGTTCTAAATCCGTCGGAAATATTTCTTTCTGAACGTCATTACGGCACATCTGGTTCAACCGTAGTAGCAAGTATTGAAGGCTCACGTCCGATTCTCGTTGAAGTACAGGCATTAGTGACGCCAACGAACTATGGTATGCCGCAGCGCACGAGTACCGGTTTTGACTATCGGCGTCTGGCGCTTTTGCTCGCAGTACTGGAGAAGCGTGTTGGACTTAATCTTGGACAGCAAGATGTGTTCGTGAATGTGGCAGGTGGTATTCGAATAGATGAACCGGCGGTAGATTTAGGAATTGCAGTATCTATCGTATCGAGCTTGCGCGACATTCCGGTTGATTCATCGTCAGTAGCAGTTGGCGAAATTGGTCTGGGCGGAGAGATTCGAACCATAGGGCAAATTGAAAAGCGCGTGCATGAAGCTGCAAAGCTTGGATTTAAGCGCGTCATCGTTCCTCAACATAATCTGAAAACCTTCAAACCAAATAGCGATATTGAAATTATCGGTATTGATCGCATCGAACAAGCGATTGAAGCGTTGCTAATGTGATACCAAATGGATATGTAAAAATATTTAAAATGTAAAAGGTAGAAGGAAAAAGGAAAATGATAGAAATTGGAAAGCAAATAAACAGACTCCCTTTATTTTCTATTCACATTCAGAATTTCACACTTTAACAAGTGCTAATTTCCAGTTTCTAATTCCCAATGACCGAAATTATTCTTGCCACGCACAATATTCACAAAGCGCGGGAATTGAAGACTCTCCTCAGCGACCTCAATGTTGACGTGCTCACGCTCGATGATATCTCAACTAACATAGTTTTAAGAGAAGACGGCGACACGTTTGAAGCGAATGCGTTCCAAAAAGCCAATATTGTACACAATCATACAAAACTTATATCATTAGCTGATGACTCTGGTTTAGAAGTGTTCTACCTTAATGGCCGCCCCGGAGTATTCTCTGCACGATATGCTGGTGCAGAAGCAACAGATGAAATGAACAACCGAAAGTTGCTGGAAGAAGTGCGCGGAGTAGCGCCACGCCGTCGGCGTGCACAATTTCGTTCAGTGCTTGCACTTATCGGGGATGGAATGGAAGATATGACTGAAGGGATTTGCCCAGGCACAATTGGCGAAACGCCACGCGGAACAAATGGTTTTGGATACGATCCGATTTTTATTCCGGATGGTTTTGACAAAACATATGCGGAACTCACGGCCGAAGAAAAGAACCTTATCAGCCACCGCGCCCGATCATTTGCGAAGATGAAAAAAGTAATGAAAACGAAACTGCGGCCGCTCACAACAGATAAATAGAGTCATTTCTTGACTAAGTGAATGATTCTTGTTATTATTTACGTGATTAGTGTATCCGGTGTACAAAGGTAATTTGAATGCCCACACAAGAAGAACGAATTCGCAATCTTCAATCTACAATGCTTTTTCATGAATTGTCGGACAGTGAAATAGCTGACATTCTGGATAGGTTTAAAGAAGAGCAATACCCTGCAGGAACAGTTCTCTTTGAGGCGAATACATCCGGCGACAAGGTCTTTGTTATTGAAAAAGGAATTGTCCGAATTTCCCGTGTGACCATATTTGGCGAAGAGACAACATTAGATATTTTGAAATATGGAGAAATTGTTGGTGAGCTTGCATCGCTCGATGGTCAGTCGCGCTCAGCGCGCGCAACATGTATTGAAGATTCAATTCTCCTCTCACTTGAGAAATCTGAATTTGAAAAATTGCTGCTCAACAGCCATAAGGTTGCATTCAACCTTCTTGGTGAGCTAAGCGCCCGTATTCGTAAAGCAGATGATAATATCGTCAAACGGCTTGAAGAACAACGAAGAGCACAGGAAATTCGTTTCAACAAGCTTC
>JBEKLV010000352.1:0-2945 GCA_050008835.1 Bacteroidota bacterium
TGTGATGCCCAATAAACGGAACATTGGTTACCCGGGATCGCGGAAAGAAATTACTGCGTTTATGAAACTTCTTAAGAAGACATCAACACATATGACCAATAAGCAACAAGAAGTTATACAAAGTTATTTTGAGTTACACAAACTAAAATAACGATTAACTGCAGGTTTTATAATGTCGGACGAAAAAACACCTGTCCTCTTCATTGGCCACGGTTCACCAATGAACATTATCTATAAAAACGAATATACTGAATCACTGCAGATATTGGGGACTTCTCTTCCAAAACCGGATGCTATACTCGTCATTTCTGCACATTGGCTTACGAAAGGAACATTTGTCTGCTCAGCAGATAAACCAGAACAGATTTACGATTTTTATGGCTTCCCAGATGAACTCTATGCTGTAAAGTACCATCCTCCCGGCGCACGCGCAATCGCCGAGTCCATCGTACACGATTTAAAGTCCGACAACATCCAAGCAGACAATAAATGGGGAATCGACCATGCCTCATGGGCAGTCCTTGTTCATATGTATCCGAAAGCAGAAATTCCGGTTTTCGAAATGAGTCTAGATGTAATGAAGAATGAAGAAGAACATTACGGCTTAGGCAAGAAGCTTTCATATCTTCGCAGAAAGAACGTTCTTATTATGGGCAGTGGAAATATCGTCCACAACCTGCGCCAGATTGATTTCGATGAGAATGCCAAGCCATTCCCGTGGGCAATCGAATTCGATGAATATATTAAAGACGCGCTTATTCGGAAATACCACGACCGGTTGCTTCGCTACAAGGAATTAAGTTCTGTCAGCAAACTTGCAGTGCCGACGAACGATCATTATCTACCGTTCCTCTATAGCGTTGCATTGCAGGAAGACGACGAACAAATTGAATTTATAAATGAGAGCATCCAAAACGCATCGATTTCGATGAGATGTTTTATAATTCAATAATTTTTGGAGACCCGTTCTAACTTACCATCCTATATGTAATCAATAAAATAAAGGAGTACATCTTGATCATCAAAAATATTCCATTTGAAACAACCGATTGGTCAGAAATCAAATCTGAGCGACACGAAGGAGAAACCGGGTACGCTCTTTGGAAGGTGCGCCAATGCGGTGATATCCGTGTGCGCGTTGTTGAATACTCGGCTAACTACAAAGCTGATCATTGGTGCGCAAAGGGACACATTTTGTATTGTTTAAAAGGTGAAATGACTACTCATTTGAAAGACGGTCGAGTAATCGAATTACATAAAGGCATGTCATATCAAGTCGAAGATGAAAATTATCCGCATAGTTCTTACACAAAGAACGGTGCAGTATTGTTTATTATAGATTGAACTCTTACAATAATTGTATCATTTCATTTACAATTCAAGGGGATTATATGAATAGGCGTCGTATTCTTTTACCATTCTTGCTGCTTGATTTATTATTTATAGCTTCGTTTTTCATATCTCAAGCACAACAAACTTTCAGGCTGGATCAAGTTCTTACTCACGATCCGAAAATTATCATAGGCAAATTAGACAACGGATTGACTTACTATATCCGTGAAAACCACAAACCGGAAAAACGCGCAGAACTTCGTCTTGCTGTCAAAGCTGGTTCGATTCTCGAAGACAACGACCAACAAGGACTGGCGCACTTTGATGAACATATGGCGTTCAATGGCACAAAGAATTTCCCAAAGCAAGATATTATCAACTTTCTTGAAAAATCCGGAGTGCGTTTTGGACCGGATTTGAACGCCTACACTAGTTTCGATCAAACCGTGTATATGCTGCAAGTGCCGACCGACTCTCAGGAAGTTATGAAAAAAGGATTCCAAATTCTTGAAGAATGGAGCCATGATGTTTCGTACGACGATACAGAGATTGATAAAGAACGCGGCGTTGTGATCGAAGAGTGGCGATTGGGTCAAGGAGCGGACAACCGTGTTTGGATGAAACATGTTCCATTCGAACTCTACAAATCACAGTATGCCAATCGTATGCCAATTGGGAAGAAGGAAATCCTGGAGTCGTGCCCGCACGATGCTCTCCGTAGGTTTTATCATGATTGGTACAGATCCGATTTGATGGCAGTGTTTGCTGTTGGTGATTTCAATAAAGAAGAAATCGAAAAACTCATTAAGGAACATTTTTCACATTTAAAAAATCCCGAGAAAGAACGACCACGCACACAATATCCTGTACCAGACAATAAAGAGACATTAGTATCTATCGCTGCCGATCCAGAATTAACCAGAGCTTCTGTTAATGTGATGTTTAAACGCGACACAAGTGGTCAATCCACCGCCGGAGATTACAGAAATGAAATTATCAGCAACCTTTCCACTGCAATGTTGAATGCACGATATAGCGAACTGCTTCAGACACCGAATCCGCCATTCATCTATGCCTATAACTACGATGGAAGATTCATCGGCCCCAAACAGGCATATAACCTCGGAGTAGCTGTAAAGGAAAATTCTATTCTCGATGGGTTTGAAGCTTTAATAACAGGAGCATTTCGTGTGAAGCTGCATGGTTTCACTGTAACTGAACTTGAAAGGCAAAAGATTCAATATTTACGAGGGATGGAAAAGTTTTTTAAGGAACGTGATAAAACCGAATCACGACAATTTGTTGATGAATATATCAGGAACTTCCTCAATAATGAACCGATCCCAGGAATCGAAGTTGAGCTTAGTTTATATAAACAATTCCTTCCCGGTATAACTCTTCAGGAAGTTAATAAGCAAACACAGGAGCGCATGGCAGAAGGCAACCGAGTTATTACTGTCTCTGTTCCTCAAAAGGATAGCGTAAAGGTTCCGACGGAAGCGGAAGTGCTATCTATCATGAATAAAGTAAGCGCAGAGGAACTCGATCCGTACATCGATAAAGTGAGCACAGAACCGTTAGTTTCTAATCTTCCCGCACCGGGCAAAGTTGTG
>JBEKLV010000353.1:0-2943 GCA_050008835.1 Bacteroidota bacterium
CTTGCGGTCGATCCCGCGCAACTTAAATTTCTTCAAGCAATCCAGCTGAATGGGCCGCTTTCTATTACAGTACATCACTCGCAACAAGGGGATATAGTTGAAGATCTTGTCATTGTATGCAAAAGCCTATTAAAAGTTACAAAACCGGCTCAAGAAGTGGATACGACGAAAGTCATAGCCAAGGATACCGTCAGAAAGTTCATTGTTTCACTGTCCGGAAAAAGAGAAAATATTGATTCCACCATTCTCAGAGAATATACTAAACCGATACTAATTGCAAGCCAGAAAGAAAGTGTAGATTCCTCTCTTCATAAAGAAATTGCTAAGACAGTATCGCAACCAGCGTCGAAAGCACGAGGTGATTCTTTACTCCGTGAAGAATATGCCGATGCAGTTTCACTGTTCCGCGAGAAGAAGTACGAAGAGGCAATTGCGAAATTTAACAGTTTGCTTGAGAAGGGAATTGAAAATACTCTTGCGGGCAACTGTGAGTATTGGATAGGCGAATGCAATTTTGCTACACGTGATTACAATAACGCCATAGGACATTTCGAAAAAGTTATTGCTATAGATGCATCCAAGAAAAAATCTGATGCATATTTTATGTTGGGCAAATCGTACGAGCAGACCGGTAAACGAGAGAAAGCCCGAGACGTCTACCAGGCTCTCAACGAACAGTATCCCGACAATGTCCATGCTCGTCGTGTAGAATCTCGCTTGAAGGCGCTAAACAATCTCCTTGATGAAAAGCACAAAACAGAAGATGAAATACATGAATGATTTTCATTCTAAACAATAAACCTATCTAAAGCTTTTCGGATTTTCTTTCGCACGCGATAGAGTTCCTCTGGTTCTGATAATTACTGAATAAATCTTTTTGCTCCCTTCATTTTAAAGAGATCGGATATATCAATAATATTTCTTCTTTTTGGAAAAATTATCTGCGCGTCAAACTGCAAAAAAACAAAAATGATGTCCGGACTTAAATCATTCGTTAGAGATACTCATAAGCCGTCCAAATAGTCCGCTATAGTTTTTTATTTGTATTTTCAACATTTGTGAAGACGCTGTGGACTTCTGCCACAATTTCAATTTCGAATAGCATTAAACTCTCTTCAATCTCCCTGTTTTATTAACATCCTGATTCTTTTAATAGATATCAATTGTATTCGTAGAATCGCCATTGTAGAAAATTCAATTTTACCTACCTAAGATAAAATTTGTTATTTTTTGTCTGTGCTCTAACCCTTTTCTTTTCAACAGTTTAACAGAATCCACAAAAACAAGTAGGTTTTAGTCTGTCTGGCATTCAAAATGAAGTATTCCCTTCAAGCATATGAAAAACGAACCTTCAAATATTAATAAAAAAAAGACTTGAAAATGAAAAATCCTTTTGTTAAGATTCTTCCAACACCAAGGTTGAAAAATCGTATAGCCATAGTCCTTTTCCTACTAGCAGTCATGACGGCCATTGGATCAATCGGTGCTTTTGAAATAAAGCCCTTAGGTTTCATTTCGGTGAACAATGGTTCTAATCGATTTCTCGCTTTTCACAGTAAGATGGTAGAGCGACACTATAACCTGTCAACCTATTCTAAAAATTGGAAGATCATAGCATCAATTGACGAACCGATGCCGGCGAGAACGAAGCTCTTAATTCAAGTGTCAAGCAAAAAGGGTACAAGTCTTGGGATAGTTGACCTGTCGGATGGAACTCCAAAGAATGTAGTTATCGGAAATGGCAAGGCGGTTGAAACAGATCAGAATATTTCTTGCACCGTTAAATCTGGTACACGTTTAGGAAGAACGGTAACATTGAACCTGAGGGAATGGTGATGAGCGGGTAATGAAACTTCTCTAAACTACTGCAGCGTAAATTATTCGAATAAATTAAATTATCAAATATTTTCTGAAACCTCCTTTCGGTTCATTATCCCTTCTTCACTTCAAACAAAAAAACCTGAATTATTTCATTGTACAATTGACGTGTAAAACATCGTCACTCTTGTACACCTTCAATGCATTAAGAATATCCTTCGTTCTCACAATTGCTGATTACCGGCCGTTGGTCGACAATACACTATGCTGTTGAGATAATATTTCTTTTCCTTAATGGATGCCTCTATTCTGGGCAAAGAAAATATTAATAATGTATATTGTCTCATTATGCAGAATCAGAAACTATAAATAGAAAAATGAAAAGCAATTGGACTCAAGCAAATAAAAAAGGAAACATATTTCCCACTTCTATGAAAGAAATGCGAGAGCTTGGTTGGGAACAAGCCGACGTCATTTTATTTACAGGAGATGCGTTTATTGACCATCCAGCATTTGGTGCAGCGATTGTAGCTCGAGTACTGGAAAAAGCAGGGTATAAAGTTGCCATTGTTCCGCAACCTAATTGGCGCGATGATCTCAGAGACTTTAAAAAAATGGGAGTGCCCAGGTTGTTTTTCGGTGTCACCTCAGGGAATATGGATTCCATGGTGAATCATTACACGGCTAACAAACGTCTCCGTTCAAATGATGCATTTACACCTGGGAACAAGGCTGGACAGAGACCCGATTATGCAGTTCAAGTCTATTCAAATATATTGAAATCGCTCTATCCGCATATTCCATTAATTGTTGGAGGTGTTGAAGCTTCGCTTCGTCGGCTTACGCATTATGATTATTGGAGCGACTCTTTGAAACCTTCCGTATTAGTTGACTCAAGTGCGGATTTAATTGCTTATGGCATGGCAGAAAAAGCTATTGTTGCAATAGCAGATAGATTAAGAAACGGCGAAAACATTGAAAGCATAACACAAATTCCTCAAACGGTTTTTCGTACAAAAGAATTTCCTTCCACACTAAAGGCGAAAATTATATTCCTCGCATCATATGAGGAATGTATAAAAAGTAAGAAAGCATTTGCCCGAAATTTTGTAATGATCGAAGAGG
>JBEKLV010000354.1:0-2939 GCA_050008835.1 Bacteroidota bacterium
AATGAACCTTATTTATTTTCCTGTCCAGCTTCATGATCTAAAAGCGAAAATAAAATTCATTCCTATTACAGAAGAAGGGGAAATGAAAGTTTATGATGCTATAGTGAAGATGATCTATGTGAATCATCCTGGATTTGCGCTTGGGTACCGTGTTGATTATAAGGGAAAGTCGTTAATATATATCAGTGACAATGAACCGTTCGATAATGCATTTGCCGGCTCAATGAGCAATTTTGAGTCTAAGGTCAAAGAAAAATTTATGACAGGTAGTGGTGATCCAAATCAGAGGATTTTCGATTTTTGTCGCAGTGCCGATGTGCTAATTCACGACACGACCTATACGCCTGAAGAATATATTGATCGAGTTGGCTGGGGGCATTCGGATTATTTATTTGCGTTACGATTAGCGGCTGAAGCGAACGTACGGCGCCTATATCTTTTTCACCATGAACAGAATCATAGCGATGAAAAAGTTGACGATATATTAAAAAAGTGCAAAAAAGAAATTCGAAGCAGGGGATATAAGTTCGAGTGTGAGGCCGCTATTGAAAACACAACGATTGTCATCTAAACTTGACATTCACTCATGTGGAATGTATATTGGCGTGGGTTGATTCTGGATGAATATGAAATTAGCGAGGAAATAATTCGTTTGGATGAGTAGAAATGGAATTCAAATTCAAAAAAAAAGATATTGCAAAGCTGGCGCAAGTTTTGGAAATTAAACCGAAGCGATTGGGCACGAATGTTCGTTTCGAAATTGAAAACAAAGAACAACGACGCAAGTTAGCTGTCGAGATATATTCCAATATCGACATCGGAAATCGAAAAGGAAATCTTGTTTCTGTTTATACACCGACTGCGCATCTCCAGCTGCATTTCTGTACAGGATATGTCATCAGCAAGATGCTGGGAGAGGTTACATTCGTCGGTGAGTCGAATGGCAAGCTTTCCGGATTGACAATTGAGCGCGAAGGTGGATGCTCGCTGTATGCAAATGTTGATCGGAATATTCTCTCTGGTGATTTTACGAAATTAGGTCCCGAAGTAATGCTTTCTGGTATTGCATTGTCATTAACCGAATCGATTCTTCCACCCACCAGTCAAAAGAAAATTGCGGCACAGGTGCGGGGAAGGAGTCTGAAGCGTAGATGACAACACGAATGATTCTTCTTTCAACTAACCATCCTTATCTGCGGTTCCCCAGCAAGGAAGTTTTATATGCATTAAGGAATGTATATAAAGGAGAAGGCAAAGTAATTCCAGCGCTTGCAGTAATTTGTACGCACAATCACTTTATTCGTAGGATCAACAGGGAATTTCTTGATCACGATTACGTCACAGATGTCATCGCATTTCCACTGGGCGAAGATGCTGGTGTGGAAGCAGAGATTTATCTCAATCTCGATGCGGCAAGAAACCAAGCGAAGAAATTTAATGTTACTTACACGCAGGAAGCGCGGCGGCTGTTGATTCATGGTGTGCTTCATTTGCTTGGCTATAGTGATGAAACTCGACGCGCAAGAAATAAAATGACCATGCGAGAGGAATTTTACTTAGCATCGATAAATCGAAAGGCAAGGATGTAAAATTTATGCAAGAACGAGTTGTTGAAATAATCCTTTTTTTAGTTAACGAACTGCGTTCCAATAAACGCCTCAATGATGTAGATGTATCATCTCTAACGCGTGATGGATATACACAAAGTGAGATTTCATCGGCATTTTCGTGGCTGTTTGAACGGCTTTCTATTGGCAAAGCAATAACAGATGTAACTAGCGGAGCTATCACTTCTCACCGCATGCTCAATGATACCGAGAAGATGGTCGTAGGGTCTCAGGCCTTTGGATATTTGATTCAATGTCAACAACTTGGACTTCTCAATAATATAGATGTTGAGACCATCATCGAACGGATTATGATGGCAGGATTCGCAGCTGTCGGTTTGTCGGAAATGAAATCCTTTGTTGCCGGATATCTATTTGACTTGGAAAACAGCAACGGACAGGTTTCACTTGGTACTAATGATACAATTCACTGAAGAATAGGTCGCATGGAAAAATCGCTTGTCATCGTCGAATCACCTGCAAAAGCAAAAACAATCAACAAATATTTGGGGAAAGAATATTATGTTGAAGCATCGGTTGGACACATTAAGAATCTTCCCAAAAGCAAACTGAGTGTTGACATCGACAACGATTTTTCTGTTGTGTATGAAACAATTGCAGGAAAAGAAGATATTGTTGGACGTCTCAAGGAAAAAGCTGCGAAATCGAAAGCTGTGTTTATTGCGACTGACCCTGATCGTGAAGGTGAAGCAATTGCGGCACATATTGCCGAAGAAGTGAAAAATGACAATAAACATATTAGGCGCGTGCTCTTTCACGAAATTACGGAGACAGGCGTTAAAGAAGGTATGGCCCATCCCCAAAAAGTTGATATGCACATGGTGATGTCGCAACAAGCACGGCGCGCGATGGACAGAATTGTGGGGTACAAAGTAACACCGTTCATTTGGAAGACAATGTATTACGGACTTTCGGCAGGACGAGTGCAATCGGTGGCATTGAGGTTGATTTGTGAGCGCGAAGCAGCGATTCAAAAATTTTTACCTCAAGAATATTGGTCGCTGACGGCTAAATTCACAACGCAGCATGATGACAAATTTCTTGCCAAACTCGTAAAAGTTGCAGACGACGATCCGCGTATACCAGATGAAATTACATCTAACGGTTATATGACTGATGTTCGAAAACAGAAGTACGAAATCAGCAATGTTGTCCGAAAACCGGTAAAACGAAATCCACCTGCACCATTCATTACAAGTACGTTGCAACAAGAAGCTGCAAAGCGACTTCGCATGTCTGCTAAACGGACGATGATGCTCGCGCAGAAATTATACGAAGGTCAGGAAATAGGCGAAGAAGGGCTGACAGGCC
>JBEKLV010000355.1:0-2933 GCA_050008835.1 Bacteroidota bacterium
CGTGAGCTTGCGCGGCAATTGGTTTTCGACGAAAGGCGTTACGAAGGGGAAAGAGAGAATAGGAAAGTTGTCTTCGATCCATTGACGGAATTGATGACGCATTACTCCGGTAAGAAGAAGGAAGAGAAAGAACCGAAAGTTGTTGATGGAACCATTGAAGAGCGATTGAAAAATCGCATCATCGATGGCAATAAAGTTGGAATTAATGTTGATCTCGACAAAGCATTGAAGAATTGTACTCCGCTTGAAATCATCAACTCTATTTTGCTTGATGGAATGAAGATTGTCGGGACTTTGTTTGGCTCAGGACAGATGCAGTTACCGTTTGTTCTTCAGTCTGCAGAAGTAATGAAATCGGCAGTAGCGTACCTTGAGCCGTTCATGGAGAAAAACACGGATAGCCAGAAGGGAACGATGGTGATTGCCACCGTGAAGGGTGATGTACACGACATCGGTAAAAATTTGGTGGATATTATTCTAACGAACAATGGATATAAAGTTATCAACTTGGGTATTAAATGTTCGATCGAAAAGATGATTGAAGCGGCGAAAGAGCACAATGCGGATGCAATCGGAATGAGTGGTTTGCTTGTGAAGTCAACACTGGTGATGAAAGAAAATTTGGAAGTGTTGAACGAACAGAACATCAAAATTCCGGTAATTCTTGGCGGCGCGGCGTTAACACGGCGTTATGTTGATCAGGATTTAAAATCAATATATAAAGGAAAAGTCTTCTATGCGAACGATGCGTTTGATGGTTTGCGGTTAATAGAAGAAATTAGAAGCGGGAAGACAGAAGATAATAAAAGTACGCAGGGAAGCGATAAATGGGAATCGGAAGACGAAGAAAAATTGGTCGGTGCGAAAGCAAAGATTGCACTGATGCTTGCAGAAGAGGAAAATGCGCCAAAGCACTCAAAAATTAGTATGGCTGTTGACATCCCAAAGCCGCCATTCTGGGGATCCAAAGTCGTTGATGACATTTCGCTTGACGATGTTTTTCGTTATATCAACGAAGCTGCGCTTATTCGCGGACAGTGGCGAGTGATGCGCGGAAAAAAGAGTGAAGAAGAATATAAACGCATTCTTCAAGATCAGATCTATCCGGAATTAGAAAAAATAAAATTGAAAATTAAAAATGAAAAACTTCTTGAACCAAAAGTAGTCTACGGTTATTTTCCATGTAAGTCGGATGGGAATGATCTGATAATCTATTCAATACCAAATAGCATTTCGAATTTCGAATTTCCAAATTCGAAATTAAAAGAATGGCTTCGGTTTACATTTCCGCGCCAGAAAAATGATCGCTTCTTGTGTATCAGTGATTACTTCGCGCCTGTGAATTCGGACAAGATTGATGTAGTGGCATTTCATCTTGTGACCATGGGAAATATAGCATCTGAGTACTCGAAAAAGCTTTTTGATTCAAATGAATATAAAGAGTATCTTTATTTTCACGGACTGAGTGTTGAGTCTGCGGAAGCGCTTGCGGAACTCTGGCATAAGAAAATTCGCGAAGAACTTGGTATTGATGATAAAGATTCGCTGGAGATCAAGCGGCTGTTCAGTCAGGGATATCAAGGCTCGCGATTCAGTTTTGGTTATCCAGCGTGTCCGAATCTTGAGGACCATAAGAAACTTTTTGATTTGCTGAAACCAGAACGCATTGGCGTAACGATGACCGACGAATTTATGCTGAATCCTGAACAATCGACAGATGCAATTATTGTTCATCATCCGGAAGCTAGATATTTTTTAATAAAGTAAAAAAGTAGAAGGAAAAAGGAAAAAAGTTCACAGTTTAATGGTTCGAAATTCTAACCACTTGTAACTTATAATTGAAAAACACAAAGGAACAAACATGTCAAATTTAGTACTTCTCCGTCATGGAGAATCACAATGGAATCTTGAAAACCGATTTACCGGATGGGTTGATATTCCACTTTCATCTAAAGGTGAACAGGAAGCTCATCAGGCTGGGGAAAAACTCAAAGGTTATAAATTCGATAAAGGATATACATCCGTTCTGAGACGTGCCATCGACACGATGGATATTGTTTTAAAAATTATCGATCAAACTAAACTTCCTGTAGAGCGTGATAAAGCACTGAATGAACGTCATTATGGTGCATTGCAGGTATTGAATAAGGATGATATTGGACGTCAATACGGCTTCGACCAATTAAAGATCTGGCGTCGGAGTTACGATGTTCCACCACCAAAAGATGTGACAGAACTGAATCCCGACGGCATTAGTGAGAGTCTAAAAGATACTGCCGCACGTACGTTGCCGTACTTTGAAGCAAAGATAATTCCTGATGTCCTCGCTGGCAAAAATATGATTGTTGCAGCGCACGGAAATAGTCTACGCTCGATTGTTATGCGCCTCGACAATCTTACAAGAGAACAGGTGTTGGAACTTAATATCCCTACAGGTGTTCCATTATTATATGTCTATAATAGTAATGGGAAAATCACAGAACACCGATATTTGTAGAAAAAAGGCGATTTTTTAGCGGACTTTCTGCTTGCATTTCGGTTGTCTCTTTAGCATATTCGATGCGTTAAAATTAGAGTTGTAATTGCATTAATCCGCATCGAAAACGAGACAACTCATCATAAAAGTTTTCATCCAAGGAGATATCTTATGGCAACAAAGATCACTGAAGAATGTATTAACTGTGGCGCTTGCGAACCTGAATGCCCGAATACGGCAATCTATTCTAGTGGCACACCTTACGAATTAAATGGAAAAACGTCTGACGCACTATCTAAAGATTTCTACTATATAGTTCCTGAAAAATGTACCGAGTGCGTTGGCCACTTTGATCAAGAGCAGTGTGCTGCAGTTTGTCCGGTTGATTGCTGTGTACCGGATCCAGATCGTGTAGAGACGGAAGAGCAATTAGCGGTAAAAGCAAAGCAGATTCATC
>JBEKLV010000356.1:0-2933 GCA_050008835.1 Bacteroidota bacterium
CGCATGAGTGGTTCTTCCAATAGATATTGAAAACGTTCTTCAAAACGAATCACGTTTTCAGTAATGCGCTTGAATGCAATAAAAACTCCTTGCACCATGTTGACCTGTTCATCCACCTTGATAGCTATCAACCGCAACTTGTCCGTAATTGAATTGAGATTTTCGAGGATGGGTTTCAGGTTTTTATTTAGATCGACAAGCTCACGCTGCAAGACCTGCAAAAGTGCATTGAAGCGAATAAGGACAACAATAAGATAGATGCATAATGCGGAGGCACTGGACAGCGCTAATATTTTTGTAAGTTGAATTAATGTTTCCACTCGAGTTTCCCTCTTATGGATTTCGTGAATAGTGTTGTTTGGATTTCAAATTAGCTCAGGCGTTCTTTCCACCTTCGCTCTTAGTGCGCGCGTGATTCATAACACGGTCTGCATCGCCCATAATTGAGTCAGCTTTGCGGCGTGCATCATCCACCAGCGAGGTGGCTTTCTGTTTTCCTTCATTAATAATATCAACTGCTGTTGATTTTGCACGCGTCATATATTCCTGAGCGTCGTCCATCAAATCGCCTGCCTTTTCTTTTAAATCGGCGCGCAGTTCTTTGCCTACTTTTGGTGCATAGAGCAACGCGATTGCTGCACCAACTATGCTGCCTGCGATGAACCCCACTATGAGCCCCTTCGCCATGCCATCATTTTCCTGTGCCATTACAACCTCCTGTATGTGACGATTTTATATTTGAAGTGAAAATAATCCTCATCTCAATTATCAGCTACACCAACTCACATAAGCATTCTCGATTTCCATATCCTTACTCTGCCTGCCGTAAGCTAAACAAACGGCAGGCAAGGGGATAATACACTAACGGGATTTCTTCTTGTGACGCTGCTTCCGCAAACGCTTCTTGCGCTTGTGTGTCGCTATTTTATGGCGTTTCCGCTTACGACCACATGGCATACGCGGCTCCTTTCTATTATCACTACTTCGTTGTTTGTGAGTTGTGTTGAACTAATATCAGCCACCATCTTTCCTAAATTTATGAAAGAATGAGCGGTTATTTTTGCATCTCATTTTTGAAATAGACTTCTTTATACTGTTATGAGAATCCCTTTTTCAAATTTTCATTCACTACCTGCTTCATTTCTTTCGACACTTTAAATGTCGGAACAAAATGCTCATCTACCATCACTTGCGCGCCCGTACGTGGATTGCGTGCCATCCGGCCTTTTCGTTTCTTAATCTTAAAACTGCCGAAACCGCGAATCTCGATATTCTTTCCCTCCTTCATCGCAGAAATAACCGTCATTATGAATCCATCCACAACGGCTTCGGTTTCCACTTTCGTTAATCCTGTTGCCGATGCAATAACTTCTACGATATCTGCTTTTGTCACAGAACCTCCTCGCAATATTAATTTGGAGACGTGAATCGGTACTGCAAAACCGGTTGCTGTAAAAATTCCTGCCGAATTTTTGTTACTTCCGTTGCCGCATCACCAATGAGTTTCTCAAAGATAGTTTTTTTCTTTGTCTCTTTCAGAACGGTCGGTTTGCCATGAATACCGCTGAGTCCCGCTGCAATATTTATAGCATCTTCCATCGTGCCGAGCGTATCTACAAATCCATATTCTAATGCTTGACGTCCTGTAAAAACACGTCCGTCGGCATACTTCAGTACATCCTTGCGATCCATCCCACGTTCTTCTGCAACAACATCGACAAACTGATCATACACATCGCCGATAAGCATGTTGAAGTACTGCTTCTCCTCTTCCGTTGTCTTGCGAAATGGTGAACCGGAATCCTTAAACTTACCCGTTTTGAATGTTGTCTGATCTACGCCAATTTTATCCATGAGCTGCTGAAAATGCATGAACTGAAAAACTACGCCGATGCTTCCCGTGAGCGTTCCGGGATTTGCTACAATTTTCGTCGCTCCGCATGAGACATAATAACCGCCGCTGGCCGCTACAGACCCCATTGAGACAACGACCGGTCTGCCGGCATCACGAGTCTTTTTCACTTCCTCATAAATTTCCTGACTTGCCGCTACACCACCGCCCGGTGATTCAACACGAAACACAATTGCCCGGATCGATTTGTTCTCACGATATTTTTTGAATTGCCGTACAATGTCTTCTGAAGAGACAATCGGTTCTTTCAGTTCGACTACAGCAATCTTTTCGCCACCAGTCGATATCGTCTCATCGTTTTCGTCAGAGAATACCCACGAGACTATCGTTAGGACGAATAATCCGAACAGGAATACAAGCGCGGCAACAATACCTAAGACCCATTTTGTAGTTTTAGACATAGATTCCACGAAGCTCGAGCTTGATTATCTCGCTTCGTGCCTTTAGTGTAAGTTATTATGGCGTAACAAATTATGAAATAGAGGGCGGAAAGTCAAACAAACAAACTGAAAAAGAAATATATATATAATGAGTATAGCAGCGAATAATTGAAAAATTCGACAAAAGAGATTGGAGACTTCAACAGACCGATAAATATATAATGTCTAAACAATTAGTTAAATGTTTTCACTCTTCCCCTTTTCACTTTTAATTTTTAACATAGCTGCTATTTATGTTCAGCTAAAAACCTCTCGGCATCAATTGCCGCCATGCAACCGGTACCAGCCGCACTAATGGCCTGCCGATATTTTGAATCTGCAACATCACCCGCCGCGAAAACACCCTGAATATTCGTCTCGGTACTGTATGGCTTGGTTTTAAGATATCCTACACTATCCATGTCTAACATACCTTGGAAGAGCACTGTATTTGGCTGATGTCCGATTCCAAGAAATAAACCATCACACTTAAATTCACTTGTTATGCCTGTCTTCACATTCTTAAGCTTGAGTCCGGTCATCTTCTTATGACCATTCTCTTGCACACCAATAACCTCTCCCACAACCGAATCCCAAATAAA
>JBEKLV010000357.1:0-2917 GCA_050008835.1 Bacteroidota bacterium
AATTTGTATGTTGCAAATGCGTTGTTGCCTCGCTTAAGTATGCAACGCAAATGTAACGTATCCGGTCTCCCCGACTGGATATAGAGTCTCCCATAGCCCTGGTGCTTGGTATCATCAGGGCTGATTTATTTTATTGTGGTTAATACAGTAGTTACCTAAATTGAACCATTCCCAAAGACTAATAAATGAATCCATATAAGGGTATGGCTATTGGTCATTTCTATGTTGATTGAAAATTATCAGTGCGGCAGCCTAGCCGCATTCCGTTAGGCAGCGCTCTAAAGGAATAACATATATGACGGAACAACATCTTTCAGAAACTCCTGAATCGGTTCTGAAAAAATCAAGGATGATGGACGCCCGTTTCACGAACATCTACTTAACATCTTCAAAGCCGTGCTTAGTGCCGCACCATTCGCTGGAGCGATTGCTTCACTAATGTCAGATTATATTCCTTCGCAACGGTCAAAAAGGCTTGAGGAGTTTGCTGCGTCAGTAGCATTAGATTTTCGTCGACTTGAAGAGAAGATCGATCAACAATATGTGTTAACTGATGATTTCGCATTTATTTTTCAAGAATGTTTTCGTGCAGTTGCAGATAATCCACATAAAGAGAAGCTCGAGGTCTTTCGTGGTATTTTAGTGAACTCAACACTCTCTCATAATTTAAAAGAAGAAGAGAAAGAATTCTTTCTTACACTTGCTTCAAACCTTTCTACACTTCATTTGAGAATTCTGAGGTTCATGGCGATGCCGGAGGATTATCTAGAGGCGGCAGGCATTTCGCAAGGAGCCATAAATGGTGGGTTCAGTCAGTTTTTTCCAGTCGCCCTTCCGGGAGTTAGCTTGGACGTCATCAAAATAGCTTTTGCAGATTTATATCAATACGGATTAATTACAACGGACAAATCCATTTTTGGTACAATGACAGCAGGTAAGAGTTTGGAAATGTTAAGGGGGCGGGTTTCTCCTGCAGGACTTGCTTTCATGAAATTCTGTACCATTTCATAAAATAAGTAGCGCTGCCTAACCATTTTAAAAAGGAAGAAGTCAAGTAAATAATATTCTCCCGATGCATCCCGATCTATCGGGGTGCGATTGTTCATTGACAATTTAAGACGACCGAATCCGTACCGGTGCCGTGAACTCTATCGAATAGACAGACAATTACCGGAGCAATGACGTCCAAACCATTTTTCGGGTTGTCGAAAAGGCGACCCCAATAATGAGTTTTCAGTGCAAATGGCTGTAATTACTACAACTATAAAAGTAACGGTTTGATTGTAGGCTCAATTGTTTTTATCATTGTTGGTCGTGGCGCATTCAGGATTTTGCAACTCGCTAACTAAAATAAAATTAATATTAACCAAATAAATCATAAAAACATGGAATACTATTTCAGCAAAATAATCAATACTTCGTTTGATGAAGCTATAAAACGCACTTCAGAAGCTCTCAAAACACAAGGATTTGGCATAGTTTCAGAAATCCGTATGCACGAGAGACTAAAAGAAAAGCTAAATGTTGATTTTAAGAAATACACTATACTTGGCGCATGTAACCCGCCCTTCGCATATAAGGCAATACAAGCCGAAGATAAAATTGGAACTATGTTACCTTGCAATATTCTTGTCATTGAGCAGGGGCAGAATAAAATTGAAGTTGCTGCCGTTAACCCTATTGCTTCAATGCAAGCCATTACAAACCCTGCATTGGGCGATGGGTTTCAACAAGTTACTGATAAACTTAAAAAGGTAATTGATAACTTATGACAAGAATCGTAAATTCATAACAGAGACTCTACGAACAGGATTGCTGGTTTAACCTGTTTACCATTTATTACAATATTACTATCAGTTCAAGCCGACTAGAACAAGGTCGGCTTTTTTATTTCCACGCTACGGCCATACCATCTTCAGTCAGCGGTTAATAAGATACAGGTCTGATACAAGTCACATATTATAATAGAGCAACTTCATAAGTTAGCTTTTTGATTGTTGATTCATTATCATTATGCCATTAATCCTTCGATTATGAAATTATTTTTCGTTGTTACAGAGGCGGAACATGAAATTGGGGATTTTCTGTTTCTTTCTTCTATTCGCACAATCTAAGTTTTATCAATCATCTGATACCATTACTCTGTATCATCATTATAATTATTATTGATTAGGCGGCATCCATTAAGGCGCTTTATAATATCATTGAGAAGGACAAAATGAAAAAAATAATATTGGTAGCAGGAGGAACAGGCAATCTTGGTAAAAAGATTATTAATGCTTTGCTTGAAAGAGGAGCTGAAGTTCGTGCAGTTATTCGCACAAATACTGACCTTGAGAAGGTAAACAAGCTTGAAAAGCTTGGCGCAAACGTATTTAAGGTAAACATGTTAAATGTGGAAGAAGTATCAAAAGCCTGCACAGGCGCTTCTTGTGTAGTGTCTGCCCTGAATGGGTTACACGATGTGATTATAGATACCCAAAAAGCATTGTTGGATGCCGCCTTGGATGCAGGCGTTCCCCGGTTTATACCATCCGATTATTCATTAGACTTTACTAAGTTTTCATACGGTGAAAACCGCAACTTTGATTGGCGAAAAGAATTTCATGAATACCTTGATAAAACTTCTATTTCAGCCACTACCATTTTCAATGGAGCTTTTGCCGATTTGCTAATCGGTCAAATGCCACTCATTCTTTTCAAACAGAAACTCGTGCTTTATTGGGGAAATGCTGACCATCGCATGTGCTTTACTACCATAGCCGATACAGCATCATATACAGCCAACGTAGCGCTTGACCCGTCCACTCCCCGCTTTCTTATAATAGCTGGCGACCAACTGAGCCCGCGTGAAATAAAAAAAGTTGTAACCGAAGTCAGAGGGAAAAAATTTCACCTGTTCCGTGCAGGTGGCCTG
>JBEKLV010000358.1:0-2910 GCA_050008835.1 Bacteroidota bacterium
TCCTGATGTGCAGCAATTTGGAAAACAGAATCACCGGAAGTATATACAATCGGAAAACCAGTGCGCACATGCTCATCACCCAGCTCTTTGATGATCTCTGTGCCAGATGCCGGCTTGTTGCCTTAATATCCATTGCATCCTGTGACATGAAGAAACTTCTCAAGTAATTTTTTCGGAAAACCATTCGGATATAATGGAAATGCTTGTCGAGTGATAATGCCAGCTATTTCCCAATGTCCAGTTGTGCTGTCTTTGCCCTCCGACGCTTCCGCCATTTTGCCGAAGCAACCAATTGCATCTTTGTTGCTCGAAACACCATTTATATTCGTAATGTTTCCAAGTCCGAGCGCCGCAAGATTTGGTAATCGCAGGCCGCCCACTTCCTGAGCAACGTGCGAGATCGTATTCGTTCCTTTGTCTCCATAAACTCCGGCATCGGGCAATTCACCTACACCAACGCTATCTAAAACAATGAGTATAAGTTTCGTCTGCTTCAACCTCATCCGAAATTTTCTGCGCGAGGATTATATATTGAATTGTTATCCTAAAAATTCCTTCTCGTTGCACTTACAGATTTGCACTCTCTGTCGGTTGAATTTATAGGATCCATGCGCTGAACGCACCGATTGCACATAAAGTGTTGGCGTTTTGGTAGTGCCGCACTTTGGGCACTTCACCCCTTTTTCCTGTGCGGCTTTTCTTGCTTTTTCTGCAAAATCAGTTTGTTTTGCCATTTACATCTCCAAAAAAAGAATTATTGTCCTGTTATTTAATATACTCTTACAATATTGCCGCCTGCTTCTATGGCTTTGTGAAGAACACGGTCTGCATTTTCCAACAAATCAACGTCAGACGCTTCTTCCAGGGCACCGGCAACACCAACGCTGATTGTTATTGAAAAACTCTTATTTTCGATATTGAGGATATTGCTGGCAACATTCTTACGGATTTTTTCCGCCCACAGCGACGCTTCATTCGATGTTGTGTGAACAAGAACCACCACAAAACAATTGAAGTCAAATCTACCAACAACATCGTATGGACGGATGGAAACTTTTACCATTCGGCTCACATTCTGTAGGATAAAATCAAACGCTTCCTTTCCGTATCGTGTGATATGTTCATCCATACGGTCGATGGAAATCATTACCAGCGATAATTCATTTGAGAAATCATTGGCACGCTGTACCTCTTCTTGTAAGCGCCCTATAAAACTCTTACGTGTTGCTACTCCAGTGGTTTCATCAAGCGAGACGTAATTATTCATAACATCTGTCAAACTAAGAATCTCGAGAGCCCAAGATGAAGTCTCGGTGAGCTTTTGAATGAGCTTCACATCCGCGTCGGAATAAGTCTTGGGATCTTTGCTTTCGACCAATAGAGCGCCGTAACACCGACTCAACGAATTGAGCGGTATAATCATCAAGGCGCCTTTCGAGTCACATCGTTCCGCTTGATAAAACCGCGGCATTGATATCGTCGAAATTTCATCTATGATTTTCGGAATCCCCGCTTGGATTACACCGGCGACTAAACTCTGCTGGGCGTCAAGTTCACACATCAGCGAAACATACGGATCGTTCATTCGATTCAAAAGATAATGGACGACCCATGATTTTCGGCTGTCGTCAAATAAAACTACAGCAACATAATCCCAAGGGATAAGTCTAGATACTTCTTCAGCAAGCGACCGTGTTATAGAATGAGCGTCAAATTCTATGCTCAATTGTTCACGCACACGATTAATTGATCTTAAAACTTCAGAATCTAACAATAGATCATATTTTGAAGTATAACTGCGAATAAGTGTGGAAACCAACTTCGCTATTTGAGCAAGCGAGGTGATCGTTTCGTTACCATACGCATCGGCTTCTAAGCAATCCAATATAAGAACCGCAACCGGATCCTGTGAGGCACCACTATAAAATATTGGAATGCCGACAAATGTTTTCACCGCTTCGATTGTTTCATAATACGATAGAATATCACTTTGCCCCAGAGCATTTACATAGTTGACAATCTGCGGTTTTCCACTTATGGCAATTTGACTCACCAAATCAGAACCGATAGACAGTCGTCTATTCTTCATGAATTGCGTGCTGTCAGATAGATGGCTTTCAAGCACCAACTGCTGTTTTTCCCTATTTGCCCAGAACAAGGCAACAGTATGTGCAAAATGCACATCTTTTACAACACTTAATACGCGTTGGATCAGCGTATTAAATTCTGCGCGGGGTCCATCCTCGGCTTGTCCGCCGCCATCTGGAGCGTCGATGAACTCGTTCAATTCAAACACCGTTGTTGTTGATATTTCTGATTCTGAAGCTTTTTTTTCCGGAGCCATACTGTCTCTTTCAAGGAGTACTGGTTGGGAAGATTCCGGCTCGTCGATAAAATCAATTTTGTATTGCTTGCCGGAAGCTTGATAATCATCAAAAACAAGTTTCTTCATTTGATTGTCACGCTCCTCTTCTTCTGTGAGAGAATGACTACTTTCCTCTGCTTGTGCAGTAAGTCCTTTGCGTTTTCCCGTTCTCACAATCACGTACGCAATTGATGCTCCGAAAAGTAGAAAGAGCATTATCTTCACGAACACGATCGAAAGAGCAAGTCCCCCTAAAAATGAAACGATGCCCACCACCACAATTAATTCTTCTGCAAACGTTAAACGATGCAGTAAGGAAAAAATTGAGTTGAACCTTCGGGCGTCAGTCATTTCATCGATTATAGAACGTTTTATAGTTGCCCACAAATTGCATTAAATTTACCTGTTTTGTGTCGAAAAGTCAATTAATCATATCGATTTTAATTATTTCCATATTTTATGACGGAACCAAACTTCTCATCCTGAGTTCAGAATTACCTATGCTTGCAGCAGTATATTTTTTTGCATAACTTTTCATAATTAAG
>JBEKLV010000359.1:0-2890 GCA_050008835.1 Bacteroidota bacterium
GGCATCGTTAATTACTCCCATGACATATTTATAGTATGAACCGTTCTGATAATAACCGTTTGATGTTGATAACAGTGTGAGCGTATTGCCAGTTGAAGGATCCTTGAAACCGATAGCATTTACGTATGTGGCAAATTCCGCAGCAAGTCCCTTGCTGATGCTTGCATCGGCAGTGCTCAGCGAACTGCGTGTCAGTCCCATATTCCATTCGTGTGCGGCATCGCCCTGATCGAGATTCGTTATCGGGCACCAGCACATGCTTCCACAGATGTTGTCCTTGTATCCGCTTTCTGCTCCGATAGTCGTGAGGTAATCATTATACAGACTGCTGTTGCCCGATGCGCCAAAGATTGCACTCTGTGCACCGCCGCCACTCATTCCGAATGAGAATATACGGTTTGTATTGCCTGGCACGGCATTCTGTTTAGCCTGCAGATAACGGAAATATCTTACGGCAGCTTTGAGGTCGGTTACTCCCAATGGTGCGCCATGCGTTCTTCCGCGCAATCCCGGCCACAGGTAAATGAATCCTGCGCTTGTAAATATCGCGACATCACTTGAATAACCGCTTGGAGCCGACTGTGTAGCATAACCGGGCGTATTAACCGGCACAACGATTGGAGCTTTAGACGCGGTACATCCGTTAACAGTTGCCGTAGAGTTGACGGTGCATGTATAAGTGCCATCAGAATTAGCTATGGCATTCATATAAGCGCCTGGAACAAAGATTCCCATCTGTTCATAAGTAGTGTCGGCGGGACTTGAGCAATAATAGAGTCCTACGATGTAATATACATTTGCGCTGGAGTTGTATTGCCATTTGCCGTTGATAGCTGTCTCAAAGGCATAGGTCGTAGATGCACCTGAAGAACTCCCATCACCTCCGCCACCAGGCGGGGCAGTTCCTCCACCACCAGGCGGGGCAGTTCCCCCGCTATCCGGCGGTGTTGTTCCTCCACCACCCGTCACGGTAGTTCCTGCACTGTCCGGCAGTAAATATCCGCCATTCACGAGTGTGTATGTCTTGCCTCCGAGATAACTATTTGCAGATGCACTGGGTTTGTAATAAACATTATTTCCATTCCCGGTAATATTGGATACTGTCGTCCCGGATATTCCCGCGCTGTTTGTGATGCTTGTGAGGTGCGAAGGTTTGGTAACAATCCAAGTACTGCTCGCATCCACCGTTAGAGTTATGGTATCGGCTGTATTTGCATTATTCATAGCGCCAGTAAATGAAGAACTATTCTGTAACGTGATATGAGCCCTACTATTGACATCCACATGAATCAGACCGAATAAGGTTTGATTCTTAGCAATAAAATTGGTAATACCTCCACTTGAAGCTGAGGAACCACCCCAGCTTCCTTTGATACATCGGATCAATGTATCGCAACTATTATTAAGAGTTACGCCACTCAACGTATAATTTGCCGTTGAATTGGTATTGTAAAACAAACCACCTGCTTTGCCAGTGTATGTGAACGAACCACCGGTCATCGTTAAATATCCGTCAACGCCGGTGGCATCACCCGACATACTTTGGTACAGTAATGATCCCCACTTGTTATATGTGCATTTTACAGCACAATTGTTCAGCACAATCTTATTTGAGCCTTCTATGACAAGCGCTTCAGCTCCATTTGCTATGAGTGTTGCATTGGTACATGTAATCATGCCCGTGGAATAGACAGCAGCCGAATTACTTCCGTTTGAAGTATACCATCCACCGTTTACCATTATGGTACCTCCACCCCTATCTGTTGCTATGTTACTTGAGCTGCCGCCAGAAGTGACAGCCGTATCATTTTTAACCGTGATTGTTCCTCCGCCACTACACATGATTGCATGGCCCCCGTCGCCTGTCATTGTATATTTATCACCAGTACTTGAAATGCTGGCCGTTCCATAAGCAAAAACACCGTTTGCCCCGGAACCAGTTGTAGTGATCGTACAACCCGTAAGTGCAATTTGACTAGAAGAAGTTGCTAATACACCAGCGTTAAGACCATAAAAACTGCTGTTATCATTTGAGCTCGAGTTGCCATTTGTTTTAACTATGCAATTTGTTAAAGTGAGATTGCCGGAATTGAGAACGTACACACCAGACTGATCGGTTGTAGAAGAAGTATACGTCTGACCGATTTGTGTAGCCGTTGTATCATTCACAGTAAAAGTTCCTGATAATGTGTAAGTAGTTCCACCTTCTCCTCCGGGCGGGGCCTGTGCTATACATTGAATTACGATTGCAATGGTTAGCACCATCGCGGTAACTATTGAACTTTTTAATTGTTTCATTGCTTTTGCCTTCATAAGGAATATTTATTATTGAATATCATTATTCTTTTATAACCTTTTCCCGGACTCCGTTTTCACCAAAGACCTTTTATGATACAAAGGCTCTGCTTTTGTGATATGGAAGTATGGCGGATAAACAAGCAATTCAAGATGGGGTGATTGCTTGTTTGGATTTGATTATTTGATGCCGAGCGACCAGAATCTCCGCCAGTGACTTCCACGTTACATTTTAAAGCATACAACATAATTTTTTATACCACAAATAAAGTGTGATATAAAATAGCCTGCGCTATTCTTGATGATCGGGACATTCTTCGTGCATCGATTGATCATTTTCATTCTCGGGTTTTGGCATGCGCGGCTGTCTTTGAGAATGGTTTTTTTGCCGTTCTTCAAATTTTTTCTTCTGCTCATCTGTCAGCACAGCGGAGATTTTTGCATCGGTTTCCTTCCGCTGCTTTTCTATTTTCTCACGCGTTGCTTCATGTTCTTTTTTCATCTCTTCGCGTTTTAGCTCGCGTTCTTTCTTTGCGGACTCGAACATTCTTTCCATCTCTTCACTCTGGCTTTCAAAGATTTTCTGTATTTTCGC
>JBEKLV010000036.1:0-17017 GCA_050008835.1 Bacteroidota bacterium
AAAGAAAAAACTCGATCTTGAGATGGCTGCCACCGAGGAAATTATCGGTATTGCCATTAAAACGAAACCTGATCTCGTAACGCTTGTGCCGGAACGGCGTCTGGAGCTTACAACTGAAGGTGGGTTAGATGTAATTGCACAGAAGAAATATCTCAGTGAAGTTATTAAGCGATTCAGGCAGAATAAAATTCCAGTGAGCTTGTTCATTGACCCCACAGATGCTCAGGTGCGTGCATCAGCGGATATCGGGACTGATATGATTGAAATTCATACAGGCGAATATGCCGAAGCAAAAACCGAAAGCGAAGTGAGGAAACAATTCCAGCGAATTCAGGAAGCCGCGAAGCTTGGCAAATCGCTCAAGCTTGGCGTCAATGCTGGTCATGGATTAGATTACAAGAATGTTGCATCGATCGCGGCTATCCGCGAAATTGACGAAATGAGTATCGGTCACGCCGTAATCGTACGGGCATTGTTCGTTGGATTAGAACAAGCGGTGCGGGAGATGATACATTTGGTTGAAGGAAGAACAGGCACAATAAGGCGGCAGATAGAAGAAGAATAGGAGTGAAGAAATTGTATCAACTCAAAATCAAGATGCTATATAACTCATCTATACTTTCATCGCTTCATCCAGTACAATCTGATTCTTCAATCCCTCTTCTCCGGGTACGGGTAAAGCAGTATTATTGAGAATGGATTCAGAGAAGAGTGTGACTTCTTTTTCGTACAGATTCGGGACAGCAATTATTTCCTCCTTTGTTTCTGCTGCCGCGCCATTTTTCCCCAGTACGATCTTTAATGGAATGGTCAGATTGCTAAACGTAAAGTTTTCCGCGGAAAGAACACCTTCCTGTCCTATCACCTCAATAATTGACCGGCGGAATGATGTAATAAAAGAACAATAGATGCTTACCGGCGTTCCTTGCGAAAACTTTAACGCCAAAAGCGAGGTCTGTTCCGTCGCGGTATCTGTTGGTATTGGTGCAAGCTGACTCTTTACTGAAACCACATCGTCATCTAATAAGTAACGGATTGTATCTAAGCAGTGCACGCCAATATCGAAAGCCACCCCACCGCCCGCGATTTTTTTATCCCACATCCACCGTCTCAGTGAAAGACGAGCATCATACATATATTCTGCTTTCACAAATTCTACTTTGCCAATAATACCCGAACGAATTAATTCCTTCATACGAACAATAATAGGAGAGAGGCGAACCATTTGCCCCACCATCAGCTTCACATTCTTGCTGTGGCAGACTTCGATCATCTGCTTAGCTTCTGCAACATTCATCGCCATAGGTTTTTCTACAAGAACATGCTTGCCGGCGAGTGCGGCTGTGATTGTGTCCTGCGCATGCTGTACTACTGCGGAAGTGACAAATACTGCATCGATATCCTGATGATTTGCTAATTTTTCTGCAGAATCAAACGCTAGCGAAACCTGAAATGCATGTGCTTTTTCTACAGCGGCGGTAAGTGAACGCTTCTGAATCGCAACCAATTTGGAGTTTGGCGATGCTTGAATTGCAGGCGCAATAGTGCGTTCAGCAAAGTTCCCGAAGCCAAGAATACCGTAACGAACTTTTCGTGTCATCTTTTTCTCCATAATAAGGATTACCTGAATTGAAAATACTGAAGAATGTACGTGAACTCAAATAGATTATTCTTTTCATCGTCCATTGTTGAATATCTCTTAGAGAACTTGTAGATTACGCCATAACTTTCCGACAACTTTTTAAGAGTCAGCGATGACGTCCCACGGTGGGCGACTAAAATTTACTCCGCAACGACCATTGCACATGTTACAGCGTATTACGAGCAGGCGGAACGCTATGTTGCTCCTACGTCTGTTTCTCGCGTTTGTAATTATCCTTCTATTATATTCAATCGTATTTCAATATCTGATGAATTTAGAAGGGCGGAGATATAGTTACGTGTCAGGGTTGTATTGGATCATTTCAACTATGTGCACGGTAGGATTAGGTGATATTACTTTCTTAGGCGACCTTGGAAGGTTATTTACTGTTCTTGTAATCAGCACGGGTATTTTCTTTTTACTTGTGCTGCTGCCATTCACCATCATTCAACTCTTTCAGTCATCAGCACGTGTTCCGCGCGAATTGCCGCAAAACACACACGGCCATGTTGTACTGGTGGAATATGGCGCTTTGACGAGCGCTCTAATTGAGAGGCTTGAGCAATATAATCAAAATTATGCTGTACTTGTTTCCGATATTGAAGAGGCAATGCATTTGCGGGATCAAGGAATTAAAACCGTTGCAGGCGAGCTTGACGATCCGAACACCTTCAAGGAAATTCGTATTGAACAAGCAGCATTTGTTGTAGCAACTGGCTCCGATACTACCAATACGTCGCTTGTATATACAGTTCGGCAGGTATCAAATGAAATCCCGATTATTTCTGTGGCAAGTGGAGAACCGGCGGTGCAAATTTTAGAGCAAGCCGGATGTACGCATGTTCTGGCTCTTGATGAAATGATGGGTCAATCACTTGCGCGAAGAATAATTGCCGGCGATGCTATGGCGCACGTTATTGGGCAGGTAGATGATTTGGTGGTTGCAGAAGCGGCCGCCGCCGGTACGCCATTGGTCGGCAAAACTCTTGAGCAAGCGCATGCATCTCATATTGTTGATGCTTCGATTATCGGAGTTTGGGAAGGCGGAGTATTCGTTCTACCTCAAAAGAACATGACCATCACTAAAAAAAGTATTCTTGTGCTTGCCGGGGCACAAAACCACATTGATCGATACAACGAGTTGTTTTGCATATACAATATTAATAGTGCGCCTATTATGATTATCGGCGGAGGAAGTGTCGGGAGTGCAATGGGACGTTCGATGAAAGAGCGGGAACTTGATTTTCGGATTATTGAGAAATCAAAGGAGCTTGTTCTCGATGACAAACAATATATTCAAGGGGATGCAACGAAAATTCAAGTATTGAAACAAGCAGGTTTTTTTGAAGCGCCTGCAGTTGCAATTACCAGTCATAGCGATCCGATTAACATTTTTCTAACTACGTATTGCAGATATTTAAGAAAAGATATTCAAATTATTAGCCGTGCAACATTAGACCGGAGCGTTCATACATTACATACTGCTGGTTGTGATTTTGTTATCTCGCATGCGTCGCTGGGTGCAAATAATATTTTTAACTTGTCGAAACGTGGAAATATTTTAATGATTGCAGAGGGCGTCGATGTATTCCGCGTGAAAACACCCAAAGCATTAATAGGCAAGACGATCAAATATGCATCCATTCAGGAAGAATGCGGCTGTAGCGTTATCGGAATAAGTGCCAACGGATCGATGATAATCAATCCGTTTGTTGAAACAATACTTCCGGCCGATGGAGAAGTTATTCTGATTGGTAGCGTTGACTCGGAAGAAAAGTTTTTCCGTCGGTACAAACCGAAGGAATGAATCAAGTGGAATAAAACTCACTTGCACCACCAAACCTCCCCGATCGCTTTGAACGGTCGGAGAGATGATAACCTCATGTTGTGAACCGCCAGAGACACAAACTCTGCCATTATTATTGTACAAAAGCAGGTTTGCATTCTTTCACATTTTCGAGTATTTTGAAACAGATCGTTCGTTACGGCAACGCCACTCCGTTATCGATCGAAACCATAATGCTTCTCTTCGGTTTTTCCGGTTTCAAGAGAACTCTCTATTATATAATGGTGTTATTCATTATGTGGCTTAACACAGAACAACGGAAGATAAATATGATAAATTATAAAGAGTTAGGATTGGTTAATTCGAAAGAATTATTCCAGAAAGCAATAAAAGGCGGGTATGCAATTCCAGCTTTTAATTTCAACAATTTGGAACAATTGCAGGCAATCATCGGAGCGTGCGTGGAAACCAAATCGCCAGTCATTCTTCAAGTATCGAGCGGTGCGCGTAAATACGCGAATCAGACATTACTCAGGTACCTCGCACAAGGTGCTGTGGAGTATGCAAAAGAATTAGGCTGCGCAATTCCTATCGTACTGCATTTAGATCACGGCGACACGTTTGAACTTTGCAAGTCTTGTATTGAATTCGGCTTTTCATCGGTGATGATCGATGGCTCGCATCATCCCTATGACAAAAATGTGGAACTGACCCGCCAAGTAGTTGAATACGCACATAAGTATGATGTAACCGTTGAAGGTGAGTTAGGCGTCTTAGCTGGCATCGAAGACGAAGTCTCCAGTGCTGTCTCTCATTACACAAAGCCGGCAGAGGTGGAAGATTTTGTGAAGAAGACCGGTGTGGACTCGCTGGCAATTTCAATCGGCACTTCCCACGGTGCAAACAAGTTCAAACCGGAACAATGCACTCGCACTGCCGACGGCGTGTTGCTGCCGCCGCCGCTTCGTTTTGATATTTTAGAAGAAGTGGAAAAACGGATTCCAGGATTTCCCATTGTACTTCATGGCGCTTCTTCTGTACCGGTTGAGTTGGTGAAGATCATCAATGCCAATGGCGGCAAGTTGAAAGATGCGGTCGGAATTCCTGAAGATCAACTCCGCAGAGCGGCAAAATCGGCAGTCTGCAAAGTGAATATCGATTCTGACGGACGATTGGCTATGACGGCGGGTGTACGTAAAGCACTAATCGATAATCCGGCTGAGTTTGATCCACGCAAGTATCTTGGACCGGCGCGCGATCAGCTCAAAGCGCTCTATAAGCATAAAGTTGTGAATGTGCTAGGCAGTAATGATAAAGCATAAACAAACTTCAGAAGTTTAAACAGAAATCCCGCCTTAAACGGGATTTCTGTTCTTGCATAGAAACATCTCATTTTTCCAAGCAAACACAGTGAAACTAGCCATATAAATAAAATTGCGTTCCACAAATCCGCATAGTGTGATAGAAACCCTTGAATCCTATTCTGCAGTTATTTACATTGGCATTGATTTCTATTCCACGCGTGCAAACCACACTATAATTAATGGAGGACGTATGAAAACCACTTTTAATGTTTTTGTAGGTATGCTCGCAATAATTCTTGCTGGATGTTCCACACTGTTGCTTCGTCCGGCAGATTTTTCATGGCCCATTGAAGTTGCCCTCCACCCAGACGGAAAAGGAAATGTACAAGAAGCCCGATATCAAGTGAGTTTCAACGTAAAGGCGCTCTTGTTTGAAGAGTTGCAGGACTCGGTTGCAGTTACTAAACATACGCTTCACATATTGCGCGATCAAGCCGGATACTATTTTATTACTGCCAAAGGTTTTAAAAATGTATATGTCTTTGGTCAAGGTGATGGCGCGCTAAAACTTGAAAAGAAAATACTTGTTTCTGAAAAGGGGCTTGAAGCACCGGCTTTTAACCAGAAAACACCGTATGTGCATTTGATCAATGAGAAGAAAGAAAATGAAGTACCTATAGTGCTAACAAAAGATGGAATTATTGAAGGAGAGAAAAAATGAGGACTACACAGAATATTGTTATTCTACTTATTATTGCTGCCGTCTCATTAACTGCAAGGCAGAAATCTGATCGAGCGATAGTTGATAAGTTTGAAAAAACCGTGAAGGAGCTTTATCGGGCTGCAGATTCAGCAAAAACGGTACAAGATTGCGCAGACATCAATACATCTATAGATGAACTGGGGAAAAAATTTGCGACTCATAAAGTACTGCTTGACCGCGCACTCTATCCAGACGATTATACTAAGACAATTACCAACCTTAAAGGGCGACTATTAGTACGGCAGAAAGATCTGGGTGTTATCGAAACACAAATTACTCGTATTGTCGAACTTGAGAATCAAGTGCAGGTACTATCCGGAAAGATTTCGAACCTCGCTCAGGAAAATGAAAGACTCGTGGGGGCCGTCAAAACCCTATCAACGTCATACGCACTGGGCAAAGAAACTGATAAGGCATTGTTCGACTCTTTGAACAAGGTCGTCACTAAACTCCGTCAAAACTTGAAAGAACGGGATAACCTCATCTTTGCCCTTGTCGACAGTTTGTTCATGCAATACGATAAGAGCGTCGCTTCAATGAGCGATGTTGAGAAGCGTGGTATTTCCGGAAAACTTGAACGGCGGAATGTACTGACAGATATAAAGAAATCTATTGCAGACAATTTGCAATTTCTCGAATCGACGAATTTAACGCCAAATGATTATACAGAGATAGTACGCCAACATCAGCGGTTTGCCGGCCAGTGGAAAGGACTTGGCCCGAAATTGGCAAGCATCTATTTGAGCGGTAAGCAGAAGAAAAACGAGGTTGCGTTAATAGATTCTATGCTTTCAAATTGGTCTTCTAAGGTAGATCTAAGCACGTGGAAAGCGCTTGCTTCTCTTATAAACAAAGGTGGAGTTCAACTTAAACCGTTTTCAAATGGCACTGAATTTACCGCAAATTTTTTGGAATTTGTCAATACTGAAATAAAAAATGTAAAACAAGAACCAGAGGATGTGCGGGCAAAACGATATAATACGTTCAATGATATGGTATGGAAAACCGATCTCAAATCTGTATGGTTACCCGTACTAGCAGAGTCCGGTAAATTAACCGCTGATCAAAAAACCGCGATAGAAAACCAATTCAAATTATGGCAAAGCGCTGTAACACCGGTCTCACCGATTGTCTATGGCCTCATCGTCATTCTTTTTGCAATAGTTCTCTGGTCGCTTAGCCGCTATATTAGAAAAAAACCTGTTGTGACAAAGACATAGTTCAGGTATTTGATATTTTTTCGCAGATACAACCAAGTCCATTCTCTATAAATAAGAGAGTGGACTTTTTTATTATCCCATTTGACGGCTTCATTATCTTTATGTCTTCGATTGGAACGAGTTCGCCATTATGTTGAAGCTGAAACCTTGTGGAAATATATAAATTCCTTTTACAGCATCTCTCTATATATATAGTGATATCATGATCTTTCGGGATGTCGGCACATTCTTTCGCATTCGGTTCAATGTCGTCACTTTGCTTCTTCCGTAAAAGAGATTCTTTCAACAAACTCTTTATGAAGAAAGTGAAATAATTGGTGGTTTGAAGTGTAGAAAGTCCCAGAAAATATTTCTATATTTGCTGCGCACTTTTAACCTACATAAACACGAGGAGCAATGTTATGGCTGGTGTCTATGAACTCAATTATAAAGGTAAGACGATTCTCTGCATGGATATTGCTGGTTTGCAATCAAAAGATAAACCAGAATTTCATGAACTTGTAAAACGTGCAAAAGAAATAATCCGGCAACAGCCTCCAAAATCACTTCTGCTTATTACAAAAGTAACAAATACAGGATTTAACACAGAGATTGCCAACATTATTAAAGAGTATGCACAGCACAACACGCCATATGTAAAAGCGAGTGCAGTGGTTGGAATAGCAGGCTGGTCGAAAATAATCTTGACTGCAATAAAAACTTTGACAGGGAGAGATTTCTATTTAACAGATGCAATGGAAGAAGCACAGGAGTGGTTAGTTAAGCAATAAAAAATTTTGATATTCACGCCGGCTGATATGCATGGTTGAGAATTCTAATATTGAGACAGAGTTACCGTCATTTTCTTTGTTCAAGTATGTGAAGAGATGATCGTTAATGCGATTATGGTTATCATTCAAAAAGAAATAAAACTTCAGGCACGCACCCGCGGATTTCATCTGGTCACATCGGAAATAATTTCTCAAATCCCGGAGTTGAAAAAAATTCAACGCGGAGAGCTTCACGTGTTTATCAAACACACATCAGCATCAATTACGCTCAACGAGAATGCCGATCCCACCGTGCGTGAAGATTTTGAAAAGCACTTTAACAAATTAGCTCCAGAGAATGCGCCGTACTACGAACACGACATTGAAGGATCAGATGATATGCCTGCACATCTCAAATCATCGATGCTTGGAAGCAGTGTATCCATTCCCGTGACAAACGGCAGATTGAATCTTGGTACGTGGCAGGGAATTTATTTCTGTGAGCATCGCAATTATGGCGGGGCAAGAGAATTAGTGTTGACACTTATTGGAGAAGGAAACTATTCTTCGGAATGAGTCAAAAATTCATTAATAATCGAGTAAAGCGTGTAACAGCAGTCAGTAATTTTATACATCTAAAGTCGATTCTGGACACCACGGGAAACAATTTTTATGCTTTTTGATAAGCTCTTTAGGGCGCTAAAGTCAATTGTGTGGAGGATCACAATCGGGCAACTTTTTTTAAAAAAATAAAAAAAACTATTGACATTTCAATAGATAATTCCTATTCTCTCATAGTCAAAAGGTGATAGGGATTGCTAAAGTTTTAAGATTTTTCGAGAATCGCAAAAAATTCACGGAACGGTAAAGCCGTTACGTAATGCTAATGCAATAATAATATATGTAAGGAATTAGAATACTAATTAATGGAAAGGAAAATTATATGCTAGGAAATTTACCACCCTGATTTTCGTTTCTCTTCAAGGAAAGCAAATTTGAATTTTTTCTCAGTTCAAATGCTTTTTCAAGTTTTAAATCATCTCTACATTATTATTTCTAAATCATAATCGGAGGTACAAATGTTTAAATCAAAGAAAGATTTTAGTTTTCTGCGACTCGGTGGATTGCCGCTTCTGATGAGTATCTTGCTTATAATGGGTACTTCATCCGTCCAGGCTCAATCAAGTTCAATTGGTATTGATACTATCGGCGCACCAGCAAAACTCATTGTGAAACTTTCGAACAAGGCGGTGATGGATTCCGTAATCATGCCAACTTTGTCGATACGCGTGAGTGATACGCTTACTACTACAAGCGATTCAGTGGCGATCAATTTCGCTGCTACTAATAAATTCCTATTTGCAAAGAGCGGACCTTACCCAGTAGTTGTTAATGGGGCTATTGTAGCCGATAGCGCCAGGGTTAATTCTACGGGGACGTCCCTGTTTATCAAAATTAGTGGTCCTGTATCCGGTACTTGGGATACAATCACAATTGCTGGTGTTTATGTTAAAGGCCAGACAACATCAGGTATAGCTTATGGTGATAGCACAACGACAGATAATCTAACTCTTGCTATCGGTCGCACTGCAGCTCCTGGGTTTACTGCGGGATCTAATCCAGCCACAAATTTAGTACTTATGCCTGGTCCGATTTACAATGCAACTATAACCACTCAACCGGGAGGTACTAATACTGCTGGGTCTGCTATCTCTGCTAATCCGATATTATCTTTTACTGATAGGTGGGGAAACGTTCCAAATCCAGTTGATTCAGTCGCAACCGTAACTGTAGTCCCTGTACTCAGTAATGGCACGTCGGCTGGCAACGGCACTCTTAGCAATACAACTACGATAACGAGGACTTGTTCACAGGGTCATCCGGGAACTTTGACTTATACTTTCACTAATTTGAAGTACACAAAGGCTGAAACAATTCGGTTATTGTTCACTCCTCCTAGCGGCACTACTGTTACTTCCCAAGCTTCCGGAATTGTTGTTAGCCCAGGATTGGCGAAAAATATTTCTGCTTCCTTATTAGGTACTGCTACAGAAGCGATCACGGTAGACGGGTCAATTCCATACGTATTGAATGTAACCGATCAATATTTTAACCCGATCAATGGTGAAACTATAGTTCCAACAGAGGCTACGGCGCATGGTGGTACCTTCAGCACCGTATACGTCACAAGTGGATCTGGCCAAGATACTATAACATTTTACCCCGGTAAGTTCTTTATCGGTGCTGATACAGTGGTGTTTACTGATGGCACAGCAAAAAATTCGCGCCCTATTACGATCAGCGCGGGTGCAGTTGGCGGAATCATCGTTGACTATGCCAGCACGGCAAGCGGTTCTGCAACTACTGAAAATATCGCTGCCGGAACAACGGTATATGCACGTGGGTTCTTCCGTGACATTTACGGTAACCCGATCAATGCCACAAGTGCATCAGCGTTTACATTCTCAATCTCTGGCAAGAATGGCACAAATACATTACTTGGTGCTTCTGCATTAACAAGTTCTGTTACAGAATCACAATATCCTAATACGAATAAATCGGCAATTGGCGTAGCGATTCCTTACACAGTTTCTTCAAATTTAAGAACTACTGCGGACAGTGTCCTTGTAGCACAAGGCACGTATTCAGCTACGGTTACTATTCAAAATCGTAGTAACGTCCCCTCCGTCGTGAAACTTGTACAGAGTGTCGCAGGTGATAGCTCGCTCGTTGCTTCGGTCTACAGCAGTTCAACTACTTTTTCGGACACTTTATGGGATGTATACGGCAATCTTGTCACTGCTCCCTCATCTTCCTACAAGGTCGCTCCGGTGAGATCTGCGTTCGCAATGTACATGTCAACAATGGGGAAGGCAGCGTTTGTGCGCACGGCCGATACGACCACTGTAGATACACTCTATGCGAGCAGCGGTATTATAAACCGGACAGTTTTTTCCAGTAAAACAGCTGGTTTAGATACGCTAAAGGTATGGTCTGCGGCGAAAGCTTCAGTTGCTGCAGCGGCCCCATTCTGGGTCACGCCTGCTACATTCGCAAAGGTTGCCATCGCTCCACATGCCGACACAACTGCGATCGCAGGAAGAGTCGATGCATTCACAGTCGAGAAACAAGATACATATGGTAACCACATCGATTGGGGTCTGGCAGGTGCTAATGCACGCGGAAATACCGGTGCAACCTTAAAGCCAACAGCCGCACAAATTCTATCTGACTCCACGGCCCTTGTTGCTGACACTGTCTCTACAGGAAGCAATCGAGGTGGCACTGCTAAAAAATCAACGGCGGTTGGTACTGCTGGTGTTGCAAGTGTTGGCGGTTCACTCGACTTATCGGTCAAGTTCACTCCATACACTGTTACTGCAGATACTCAGAAGTTCTACGTAAGCCTCGGCGGCTTTAAAGACACAGTCCTTGTCAGATCAATTTCAACCGGAGCTTTAGCCAGTTTCACTGTTACTATAGCTGCGGCTGACTCAACCCATAATGCCGGCGATAGCGTTAAAGTAGTGGTTACGGCGCTTGATGCTAATGGCAATCAAATCTACAGCTATAAAGATGGCGGTCAGTCCTTTAAAGTCAATAACACAAGCGCTGTTCCGTACACCGCAAAGGATTCAACCATATACTTCTCATATATGAACAATAGATCTACACCTATATATGTGAAGAGTACCGGAGTAAGCATAGCTGACACAGTATTTAATTTAGGTACGGCAACGTTATATCTGCATAAATTCGTTGCAGAGAACAGCGTCAACACTGTTACTGTAACTGCAGGTACGATAACAGCGACATCTGCTAAGGGTTCCAAATTCGTACCGTTGACTTCTGTTAATCAAACGACGTGGTTGGTAACTGCAACTGCTAACGATACAGTATTTGTAAATAAAGCGTTTAATTTAACTATTACACCACGTGATCAGTACTACAATGTAAATAGCACTGCCACGAATTTTGCCAGTGTATCATCCAATCAAGGTGCTAATTTTAGTACAGGCACCAATCCGGTGATATTTGCTGGAGTTGCGACGGTTACGGCGACTCAGTCAGTAGCCACGAACAACTTGGTTATCTATGTGTCCAATGGCTCTTCAATAATTAATGGCCAAACTATCCCAATCATTGTTGTCCCTGTAGCGGTTAATGCAACAGTTTCAGGTACAGTTGCCTATGCCAACACAGCAGCTACACCGATTGGTAACGTAACTGTTACACTTACACCGACAACAGGTGCTGCGTTAACGGCAACATCCAATGCAACAACAGGTGCATACTCGATTACTGCTCCTGCTGGAACGTACACACTTACAGCTGCCAAGACCGGCAACTGGGGTGGCGCGAATGCTACGGATGCATTACTGGTAGCAAAGCATTCTGCTGGTATTACGCTCCTTACTGGTTTACCATTAGCAGCGGGAGATGTGAATAACAGTGCATCGGTCAACAACACAGACGCTTTATTGATTGTTCGACGTTCTGTAGGGTTGGATGCATCCTTTGTAGGTGGTGACTGGGTATTTACACCTGCTCAAACGGTTACAGTAGGAAGTGCAGCCGTAACAGCAAACATTTCTGGTTTGGCAGTTGGTGATGTCAATGCATCATATACTCCAGCTACTGGAACTGCATTTGCAAAGGCCCCTGCTTCGATCAGCCTCAAGAGTGGAACAGATAACTTTGCAATCGCTGGCTCTTCTGCGTCTTACGGTGCAGTGAGCATGAAGATCAACGTCAATTCGGCGAAAATTGCAAGCATCTCTTCAAAACTGCCGGGCTTTGTAAGCCGTGTGGATAATGGCGCCGTATCGTTCGGTTGGTTTGCTCAAGATGGACAAGCGGTTCAATTCAAAGATAACGAAGCGATTGTAACGGTTACGCTTGCAGACAAAGTCGGCGATAACAGTAACATTACAATCCAATCTGAATTAGCGGATATTGCTGGTGCAGCAGTTGAAAGCAACCTTGCGCTGGCTAAGGTAATTCCGACAGCGTTCGCGTTGAGTCAGAACTATCCGAATCCGTTCAATCCTTCAACGCAGATTAATTACGATTTACCGAAAGCTGGAATGGTGACATTATCTGTTTATAATATGCTTGGACAAGAAGTATCCAGGATTGTTAATAATGAACAGAAAGAAGCCGGTTCGTATACGGTACAATGGGCACCAAGGAATTTAGCCAGTGGTGTCTACATCTATCGAATCCACGTTCAAACGGATAAGGATTCATTCACATCCGTTAAACGATTGACGCTTCTGAAGTAACATAAATTCCAAACTACCTTTCAGTTCCGCCTCTCATAAAAAGAGGCGGAACTGTATTGGTGGAAAAATCAATCTCGTGGAAGGAAAGAAGGTTCTCGTATGAAGAAAAGAATAATATTTCTCAGTCTGTTATTATTAATGTTTACTGTAGGGGCAATAGCTCAGGTAACATTAACGATACCGGCTGTTCAGGCACCAGCAGCGGGGGCGGCAGTAACGATGCCGATCAACGTTACTAATTTTACAAATGTTGGTGCAATTACCTTAAAGGTAATTTATGATACAGCGGTCGTTACGTATACTGGAATTGCGAATGCGCCTACAGGAGTAACATTTACTGTTGGTTCAGGCACTCCGGGGGTGATTAATCTGGGTTGGTTTGATGCGACCGGAAACACACCAATCAGTATTACGTCCGGTAAGCTTGTAGATCTTAATTTCACATATAAAAAAGGTACAAGCACCATTGGATTCACTGCATCTGCGTGTGATATTGCTAATGGTTCTGGCGCATCTATAACTGGTATCGTATATACGAATGGAAGTCTCCTATCATCAACAACTACATCGTTGACAATTCCGACTGTTCAGGCACCAGCAGCGGTGGGGGGGGCTGTTACTATGCCTATCGTTGTGTCAAATTTTACAAATGTTGGTGCAATAACTTTGAAGATAACTTATGATCCTTCTGTTATGGTATATACAGGTATTGCAAATGCACCTACAGGCGTAACATTTACTGTTGGTTCTGGCACGCCGGGCGTAATCAATTTAGGTTGGTTTGATGCAACCGGAAACACACCAATAAGTATTGCATCCGGTAAACTTGTAGATCTTAATTTTACTTATTCAGGTGGTTCAAGTAAAGTTGGATTCACTTCGTCTGCTTGTGATATTGCCAATGGTTCTGGCACATCTATAACTGGTATCGTATATACCAATGGTATGCTCCAGTCATCAGGCGGCACTACTACAACAACGTTGACGATTCCGAATGTTCAAGCACCAGCAGCGGGTGGGGCTGTTATTATGCCCATCAACGTCTCAAATTTTACAAATGTTGGTGCAATTACCTTAAAGGTAACTTATGATACAGCGGTCGTTACGTATACTGGAATTGCGAATGCGCCTACAGGAGTAACATTTACAGTTGGTTCAGGCACTCCGGGGGTGATTAATCTGGGTTGGTTTGATGCGACCGGAAACACACCAATCAGTATTACATCCGGTAAGCTTGTAGATCTTAATTTTACTTATAAAAAAGGTGCAAGCACCATTGGATTCACTGCATCTGCTTGTGATATTGCTAATGGTTCTGGCACGTCTCTTCCTGGTATCGTATATACGAATGGAAGTCTTTTTATAGCAGCCGCCAGTCCAACGTTGACGATTCCGACTGTTCAGGCACCAGGAGCGGTGGGTGGGACTGTTACTATACCTATCAACGTTGCAAATTTTACAAATGTTGGTGCAATTACTCTAAAGATAACTTATGATCCAGCTGTGGTTACATTTATGAATGTTGCAAATGCACCTACAGGTGTAACATTTACTGTTGGTTCTGGCACTGCAGGCGTAATCAATTTGGGTTGGTTTGATGCAACCGGAAACACACCATTAAATATTGCAACCGGTAAACTTATTGATCTGAATTTCACATATATAGGCGGTACAAGCACAGTTGGGTTCACTACATCTGCGTGTGATATTGCCGGTAGTTCTGGTACATCTATGACCAGTGTTTATACAAATGGAAGTGTACTTGGTATTGCAACCCCAGTTGTTCCGATATTACAAACACCTGCAACAGGTTCAACAAATCAGCCAGTGTCATTAACTTTGACATGGGGCAGTGTGTCTGGAGCGGCAACGTACAGGGTGCAAGTGGCAACAGATAGTCTTTTTGCTACCCTTCCCTTGGTAGTTGATGATTCGACATTAACAACTAACAGTAGGGCAGTAGGTCCGTTGCTGAATAATACAACATACTACTGGAGAGTAAATGCAAAGAATGCTGGTGGAACGAGTCTTTACTCTGCCAAATTTAATTTTACAACTATTGTTGCAATCCCAGCGGTTCCTGTTTTACAAGCTCCTGCAAACGGTGCAATAAATCAGCAAACGACAATAACTCTAACATGGAGCGCTGTGACTGGAGCTACAACGTACGGGTTACTATTTGCGTCAGATAGTCTTTTTAATACAGTAGTACTTAATGATACAAATATAGTAACTAACACCAGAGTCGTAAAACCGTTGGTGCTTAGTACAAAATACTACTGGAAAGTATATGCAAAGAATATTGCCGGGAAGAGTAATTATTCTGCCGTGTTTAATTTTACGACAGGAGCTACAGGTGTCGAAATTCTCGGAGAATTGCCGAAGGAATTTACATTGTCGCAGAATTATCCGAATCCATTTAATCCATCAACGACGATTCAATTCGGATTGCCAAATACATGCAATGTAACTTTGAAGGTATACAATATGCTTGGTGAAGAGGTTGCTAGCGTTGTTAACGAAACAATGACTGCTGGATATCATACTGTTGTTTTTGATGGTGCAAAATTAACAAGCGGTATGTATCTCTACAGAATTACAGCTGGTAACTTTGTTCAAGTTAATAAGATGATGATGTTGAAATAATATCTTCTTAGCTTAGAAGTAGTTGCAAAATTGGCGGTCCCGACGAAAGTTGGGATCGCCTTTTTTATGTACAAATTGTAGCGTCTGCGCCTGCAGCGGGCAGGCGATCACCAGATCGGACAACATTAAGGTAAAGAGAATGTTCCCGTCTGCCTTCGGACAGGCAGTCGAGTGAGACCAGACTCTACTGCCATCTCATTGCATTGATATTATTGGTGGGGATATGAGATTGAAAGGAAGATTGCTGAACGATATATATATTATTACTTAAGACAGGATGGTATCGAAATTCTCGATATTTATCTTTTAGTTAATACGCAGAAACGTATCGGGAGTGTCTATATTACGGAATATGAAAGCCGCTCAAGATTGCTCTAGAGCGGCTTTTATTTAGAGCACCAAGAAATGGGCACTCTCTACTGTGAATTATAATTTTTTATTATTCAGTCTTCTTTCCCTCGCATCGAATCCCAAAGTGCATAAGCGAACAATAACACGAACATCACTAGACCGGCTATCTCACCGTTTGTAGATCCTGCCCATTGCTCGTTATTCCAACTCGCGTACCCAAACGACCATTGCTGGTCAATGAATTTTAAAAAAGCATTAAAGACACCAAATAGCGCACCGCCAGCAATGAAACCGGAAGCGATCAGTGTACCGCGTTGTAAACGGGCGTTGTTCAACTTTTCATTCTTTGTTCGCGTTGAAACAAACCACGCAATGAATCCTCCAAACAGCAGCGGTGTATTCAATTCCTGCGGAATGTACATTCCAAGCGCAAATGCCAGCGGTGGGACTTTTAAAATCACGAGCAGCAAAGCTATAACCGCACCTACAATATAAAGCACCCAAGGCGTTGGGGCGTTTGACATTAACGGCTTGATGACTGCCGCCATTGCGTTAGCTTGAGGAGCGACCATCGCTTTGTCGCCTGTAAAGCCATAAGCTTGATTAAGCACAAGAATAACACCGCCTACCGTTGCCGCAGAGACAAGAACACCAAGAAATTTCCATGTTTCTTGCTTTTTTGGTGTAGAACCAAGCCAATAACCAACTTTTAGATCGGTAATGAATCCTCCGGCAACTGATAGCGCTGTGCACACAACTCCGCCAATGATAAGCGCACTTACCATACCGGACGTGCCGCTCAAACCAATTTGTGTCAGTACGAGAGAAGAAAGAATCAATGTCATTAAGGTCATGCCGGATACCGGATTTGTTCCAACAATAGCTGTAGCATTTGCCGCAACAGTTGTGAAAAGGAAAGAAATAATTGTTACTAATAACAAAGCCACAATTGCCTGTCCGATAGTAGGAAGAACTCCCAGCGCAAAAAATGCGAAGATTGCAATTGCCGTTAGAAGAATTAAGATAACGACCCAAAGCATCCGAATGTCAGATTGTGTGCGGATAGTTTTCTCTTCATCTCCAGAAGTGTGATGTGCGATTTCTTTGTAAGCAAGTGAGAATGCGCCGGCAATAATTTTTGAGGAACGAATAATGCCGATTATTCCTGCCATTGCAATACCGCCGATGCCAATCTGCCGAACGTAGGTACGGAAGATTTCTTCCGGGCTCATTTGTGCGATAAGTTTTGTAGTTGTTGCGCTAAGTGGAAC
>JBEKLV010000360.1:0-2845 GCA_050008835.1 Bacteroidota bacterium
TAATTATTCACACTCTCGAAAATTTTACCGGTGAAAGTTCTGTGCCGGGTTATCTGTGCAGAGAGTGTTTTTGTCCGACCGCATAGGTAATTCCATAAAAAAAATCCTTGAACCGTGGATAATTAACAGACTAACGGTGTTTGGTAAGCCCACCACTCCTTTAAGGTGGGCTTATATTTTTTTGAATACTAAAATCACTCCAATTACTCAATTAAATAATACTTAGAAAGGCAGCAAATCATGAACACTATTGCAGAAAAAAGAACTTCAACATACCCTCAAGGTAATCCATACTATCGTCTGCATACAAAAGCATATAAAACATATTCCTCACTAGAAGAAGATTCTTTTTGGCATATCATAGATATGATTAACTGGAAAGAATTGTCCCATGGTTATTGTGATTATGAAAAGATAACTCGGCAGTTGGTATATAAATATGGATATAAAACTCTTAGTGATTTATCCGAATTTGTTGATTCAAAAATCGTTGCATTAAATGTTGAACTGGAAAAGTATGATGTCCCAGATGGTGATAGCGTAATAAATACAGAACTACCTTTTGAAAGTGATGATGGAACACATGATTGGCTATACCATATCGTTGGACTTGGTCGGCATGTCTATGAAGTTGTAATAAAAGACATTCCTCTCGGTTCATGTATTATACCTGTAGAATCCTTCCATTATCTGTTTGGTTGTGATTTAGAGAACTATAATCCAGACAACATTTCTTTGAACTAATTTCGCATGACCAATGAGAGCCGATGAAAATATTTTGTCGGCTTTCAGTCCATTCACAAACCAATAAAAAGGAATACAGTAATGAGTAAAAAAATACCAGAAAAAATCACACCCGAAGAAAAAAAGAGATTAGCTGAACTCTATAAAAAGCTCATGAAACCTGAAGTAGAATCAAAACCTAATGAGGAGAAATCGGAGAAGAGCGAATCCTAAAAAGAAGGGTGATTAGAATAGTCAATCGTGCTCTATCAGAAATGATAGAGCACATTTAACTCAAACCAATAAAGGAGAATTATAATGACTGAAAAAGAAATTAACGATTTGAGAATCGGCGATTTAGTAATGTTCACTTCAGAAGAACTACATGAAGGGACCAATTATGTCATATATCAAATAGAAGATATAGACTATGATTCCGAACCTATATGGATAGATACGCTAATGATATATCATAATAAACATACACCTTATCCAAATCCAGATGGCTTTTTTGTAGCAGAGGACTTGATTCCATGTCTATCTATAATACTGCCCGGTGAATTAGATATTATCATACATCGGCATAAACTTGTAAAGTATGTTGAACCAAAAGAATCTGAGGAAAATGGAAATATATCATCCGATTTCGATAATCTGTTTAATCAATCTTAACTAATAGAATGATGCTGTAAAACTGTGGAGACCAGTATAACTCTCTTGATTGCTCCTTAAATAAGCCCTGCTGAATGTTGTCAGCGGGGCTTATTTATTTTCCTCTGAACATTAACTTGCCAATTTGATTGCTAGCAGTGTCTATAAAAGTGAGATGAACTGAAGGAAAATCACGCTACTATCAAAATTAAAATATTGGACTGGAAATAGTTACAATATTATATCAATGGTTAACCTGTGTTTTATAAAGGATTTGTTTCACTTTGCATTTTTCAACATATGCATGAACGAAATACTTAAAGGAATGAATTACAAATAAACGTTGATTTTAAAAAGAATGGAATATGAAATATCCATTTTATTTCCGGAGTGCTTGCATGCCGAAGTAATTATGATTGGGGCATTAAAAGACTGGGTTATTAAAGACAGAATATTGGTTTATGAAGGAGGTTTCGATGATGAAACCACTGTCTTCCAAAAAAAACCATTCATAAATGCCGAATAAAATGAATAATAATTTATGGGTGCTGTCGTAGAGTATGCCCACAGTGGATAAAAAGTAATTATTGAAAAGAGAATCGGATAAACCAATTGAGATATAGAAATATTTAGCAAATGACTTTTATCATGGTAATTACTTGAAATGACTTGAACAAGCATACCCGCAACCATTATAATGAAAAGCCAAGTAAAACATAAGATTGTTTCAAAATTATATATCAGAATTTTCCAGTAGTAAACAATTGTAAGTATTGTAATACAAGCTATAAATTTTGCCAATCTCACAAAAAATATTTTTATGTCTTTCTTATTCGCTTGATTGTTTGACATAACAACCTCCTGTTTATATTAGACAGAAAGTTATTCCGATATCTATTTTAAATCTCAATTATTGTTGTTTAATAAATATCAATAATAATCGATACTTACAATAAGGAAAGACCCAAAAACAAAATTATAATAATTCGATAACATGGCATCGCTGTTTTTATTTAAAAAACGGCAACCGCAGAAAAAAAGGAATAAAGCAATAATTCGATAACAATTTGATTATTATGTATTAATATTATTTTCCGAATATAATCGCTTATAATTAAAAACATGATTGTAGTTACGGTTTTTATCTAGAGGAATTTTCTACATAACGATAAATAGATACAAACTGAAATCTGTTAAACTAACGATACTCTGTAGGTGTAATAGGTGTAATAGATGTAATGATTCACAGAAGTAATATTAAGCTCAAAACGGAAAAAGATAACGGAAAAGTTCTACTGATTTTCGGATTGGGTTTTTTCTTACCATCTAAAAATTAATCCTTGAAATACTATTTGCCAACGTGTTCTGTTCTAAGTGTGCATATATCTGTGTAGTCTCAATATCAGCATGTCCTAATATCTTCTGCACTTCATAAAGAGAAACTCCAGCGTTCACAAGAAACGATGCACAA
>JBEKLV010000361.1:0-2836 GCA_050008835.1 Bacteroidota bacterium
CATCGAGGATGTTTTGGAGGATGTTCATTCTGTACAATTTCTGCACATCAGGGAAAATTTATCTCCAGTCGCTCGAAAGCTTCTATACTTAAAGAATTGGAAGCTGTAATTCATAGTTCATCTTTCAAAGGGCATGTTACTGATTTAGGTGGTCCTTCCGCAAATATGTACGAGATGAAAGGCATCAATTCTAAACAATGTGCTGCATGCAAACGGCCATCGTGCTTGTCCCCTATTCCTTGTAAAAATTTGGATACAAATTGCACCCCGCTAATTGAACTATACAAAGAAGCGAGAAAAGTAAAAGGAATTAAAAAAATTACAATTGGAAGCGGAATCAGGTATGATCTTATCTTAGATAAAAAGAATAGACCCGTAGATCCTTCGGCGTTTGAATATTTTAAGGAACTTGTTGTTCATCATGTTTCGGGCAGATTAAAAGTTGCTCCGGAACATACTTCAGAAAATGTTTTAAAACTTCTGCGCAAACCGTCCTTTGATTTATTCATCAATTTGTATAACCGGTTTACTGAGATTTGTCAGGATTATGGATTAAACCAGCAATTGATCCCATATTTTATTTCAAGCCTGCCATCGAGCGGGCTTGACGATATGGCTGATATTTCTATCCAAATGCAAAAACTGAATATTAAGCTAGAACAGGTTCAGGATTTTACTCCAACACCAATGACCCTCGCTTCAGTGATGTTCTATACCGGATTCGATCCGTATACTTTTGAAAAAATACACATACCCAGTTCGATAAAGGAAAAGAAAATTCAACAACTCTTTTTCTTCCTCTATGACAAAAAGAAACGTAAGGAACTTAAAGTTGAACTTTCCAGAATGAAGAGATTTGATATCATCAAACTTCTTAACCTATAAATTATCAGAAATATGTAAAATGGTTGTATTGTTGCAAGACGTGGGTTTGTTTTGTAAATTATTAACGAATTAAGAAACATTAATTTATACATGTAATTCGAAAATTATCTGCAAGTGTTTTAAACGAATGACAGAAATTTTCAAAATCATGGCGTTTTCTAGCGGGACTTGTATTAAGCCGGACACGTGGTTCAATCTCCAAAACAAAGGTCGGATTTCGCTTTGTGTATTAACGCACCCGTAGCTCAATTGGATAGAGCATCAGACTTCGGATCTGAGGGTTGGGGGTTCGACTCCCTCCGGGTGCACGATATTTTTAAGTCTGTTTAGTTGAAATCATCATTATCCATTGAACACTATTCGTGGGAGTACTTTAGATGAAGCCCATCAAGAAAATTTATGAAGAGGCGAAAAAATTTTGTATAAAATACCCAGCGGTTCTTTCTGGATTCTTCATTTACGGCTACCTATTATTTTGCATCATTCATTATTTTATCAAAGTGAAGTATCTTACTATCCATACTTCATTTTTCCTTGAGAATATAATTGACAGTTTTGATGCCTTTCCATTTATGTGGCTTCTTGCTGTAGCACTGGTGAAGGTCATTGATATCCGGACGAAACTGCACGAAAGCGAAGAGCAAAGACTCATTGCTGAACGCGAAATGCAACTTCAGCAAACACAGCTTAAAACACTGCATGAAGTAACGCGTGGGATACAACATCATATTAATAACCCACTATCAATTATTATACTCACACTGGGATCTGCACATAAAGCTGCCACAGGCAATCTGAAAATAATGCGTCAACTAGATACAATTAGTGAAGAAGTGAATCGGATAATTGCAGCATTGTCAGATTTCTCAAAAGTTAGTGCATATAATGCGGAATCTGTTGATTCGCATGTTGGCAATATACCATCAAGAAATATCCTTAGCTAAAAAACATTTCCTGCAAGCCGTATTAACTAAGTAATCACAAACGTACTTAAAAAGTATTTATGATAACGCCGCATGCGCAATGGATGAAAATAGCGCTTCAAGAAGCGCAGCGTGCTTTCGATGCAGATGAAGTCCCAGTTGGAGCCGTCATTGTGCATAAAGGAGAAATTATTGGCAGAGGATATAATCAGATAGAACAACTGCAAGATCCCACTGCTCACGCCGAAATGATTGCAATTACTGCAGCCGCAAATCATCTGAACTCGCGTCGATTAGAGAATTGTGCGCTTTATGTAACATTAGAACCATGCCCAATGTGTGCAGGCGCTATTGTTCTTGCTCGCATTCCAATGCTTGTATTCAGTTCGTATGATCCAAAAGCTGGGGCTTGTGGAACATTGTACAATATTGTTGAAGATCCACGGCTGAATCATAGCGTTCATGTGGTAGGGGGAATTTGTGACAAGGAAAGTGAAGCGTTATTAAAATTATTTTTTACAAAGAAGAGAACTTTTCAACGAAAACGATAAACAAAATTATGCCGTTGCGTTTTGCAGTTTTTCAGCACGATCGGCGATTCGCAATTGTTCGATTAATTCATCTAAGTCACCATCAATTACACGATCCAAGCTATAAATTGTATATCCGATTCGATGGTCGGTTAGCCGGTTTTGTGGAAAATTGTATGTTCGGATTTTATCGCTTCTGTCGCCGCTTTTCACCATGGACTTTCTCTGCGCTGCGGTAGATTTTGTCTGTTCTTCAAGTTTTATCTCGTATAATTTGGCACGCAGCATTTTCATTGCTCGTTCACGATTTTGAAATTGTGAACGCTCTTGTTGGCAAGCAACAATAATTCCGCTTGGTTTGTGTGTAATACGTACCGCTGTTTCTACTTTATTTACGTTCTGTCCGCCTTTGCCGCCGGCACGGTATGTATCAAGTTGAAGATCAGCCGGATTAATATCTATTTCTACATCCTCCACTTCAGGCAGCACAACTACGGA
>JBEKLV010000362.1:0-2834 GCA_050008835.1 Bacteroidota bacterium
CTTAAACGTTGCCGGTGGATTCACCCAACGTTCCGATAGCTTCCATGGGTCTTTCATACCAAACGAATAATACCGATCGTATAATCCATAGAACGTTGTAACAGGCGGAGCTATAGTACCGTTGTATTCGTATCCTTTCACTATGCCATCAGCAATACGAAGCGTGAATGTAGCATCCGGTGGAATTTGTGTCCCATAGACTTCATACATTGCATTGCCGAGCATTTGTTCACACGCTTGAAGTTTTTCATTGATGTCGTTATATCTCTTCTGAATTTCTTTTACATGCATTTGTTCGGCAACAACAAATGCAATCAAAGGATCGCTTGATTTTAGAACAGCTTCCGGGGTTCCGGCAAGAAGAGCTTGTGTTTTCTCTTTCGAAGCAACGACTGAATTTGCGCTCAAATCTTCTGCTACCTTCTCGGGCGTTCGCCCCGCCATCAGTTTGTCAAACGGTTCATCTTTTCCAGCTAAAGCACGCTCCATAACACTCAATCGGAATGCAAGCAGCCGTTTCTCAACTTCCTTCGTTAAATGAGAAGGATAGAACTTTGTTCTCGTCGAATCTGCAAATGAGTCTTTAGATTGATTCGCAACATTCACAAGATCGGCAGCCAAGGACAAATACCTGGGGAAAACGCGACCGCGAAACCTTAGAGCGTCAAATTCCGCATAGAGCCCTGTAAGCTCGGATTGGTACTGTGCAATATCGATCCATGGATCGCCATATTCCTTTGTCAATTCTGGTTTGTCAAGCATGGCCTTTTGAAACTTCTTTTCAAAATCTTTTTTCTTCGCCATAAGCACAGGATCTTGCAAACCGTTTAAATATCCTGTAATTGCTTTCCGCGAGTTTTCTAATCCGAAAATTGTGTTGAGATATCTTATTTTTGCTTCAGGATGCGCTGCAATATACGATGAATAGATTTTTCCGACTTTCTCATATGTCTCTATACTTGACGGATATACAACATCGCGCAAATATTCCAACTGTGCCACCGTTTTCAAACGGTTTGTTCTACCTGGGTTTCCGATAACGAATACGGCATCTCCTTCTTGTGCACCATCCTGACTGAATCGGAAAAAGTTTTCGGTCTTCAATGGTTTTCCATTATCATAAACGCGGAAGAAAGCGCAATCAAAATCGTACCTGGGATATGTGAAATTATCCGGGTCACCGCCAAAGAACGCCATCATATCTTCCGGTGCGTAAACAAGGCGTACGTCCGTGTAACGTTTGTATCCATAAAGTGAATAGCGTCCGCCATTGTAAAACGAAACAACACTAAACACCATCGAGTCTTGCGGCGCACTCGTTTTATATTTTGCTGAATAGCGTTTCTGGATTTCCTGCATCTTCGCCATGCGATTTGCGACCTTGGTGTTGCCTGTCGTACCGCTGTCAAACGCCTTTTGCACTTCTTTCGTAACATCTTCCATCACGAGCAACTGGTCGATAAAAATGTTAGATGCTTTCCGTTCATCACTTAATGTAGCCGCATAGAACCCAGCTTCAGCTAACCGCTCACCTTCTCTATTCACACTATCCAAAGCAGAGCGAGCACAATGATGATTAGTCATTACCAAACCATCTTCCGAAACAAACGATGCTGTGCAGTTTGGCAGGCGCAGTGCAGATAAGCGCGCTTTATCAAACCACTCTTTCGATGGAGTAAAGTTATAAGTCTTGGCGAAATAATCCATGGGCGAAAAATCAAACGTCCACATTTTGCCTGTATCAAACTGTCCGGCTTGAACTTTTTCTAGATCGATATAACGCGACATATCGCTTCTGGTAGCCTGCTGAGTCGAACAACCTGTTAAAAGCAATATTACAACAACAGATACGAAACTATACTTCAAGAGAAAATGTTTCATAGAAACCTCGTTTAGTTTATTTATTGTTTTATGATTGAAATGTATGAAGAACAATCTGCCGATGCAACCAATTCATTTTGAAGATTCAAACACTTTTTTCAACTAGAAATATTCCCTACATTCAGCAACAATGTTACTAAAACGAACAACATGGCGCACAGGGTTTATTCTTCTTATAGGAATGATGTGTCTTGTAAATTGGCATAAGGCAATCGCACAAGAACACGAGCAGAGAAGCGGGATTTCTAATTCATGGCTCGTCATGCAGGCTGTACCCGGTGTTTCATGGACGTGTTTTCCGCCACAAACTCACTTTTCTCTTGAATGGGAAGCTACACCTGTATTGTATTCATGGGGAATGACGAAGCTTGATCCTCCATTACACTTCTTCTTCGTTTCTCAACCAGAACGGTTTGCAGGTTCGGTCGAGTTCAACATCTCCACACAGTTTTACACGAGCCCTGTCGGGGCAAGCCATTGGGGATTTTCCGGACAACTTTTGGCGCATCTGCCGTTAGTGGAACATGGTGAATATGTCGGATTGAATCTTGGTGTTGCACGATATAACATTGCAGGGATGTCGTCAAATTATATTGTTGGCGGATTTTCGACACTCTTTGGCTTTCTTCATTATAATATAAAGTACAGCCCTGCTGATGAAATTTGGATGCACTCAATCGAATTCCGTTTTTTCTAATTTACAGCTATGAACCATAAGAATCATTTTCTGCGTTTCATCTTGTTTTCACTCATCATTTTTCACTGCTCATTAATCATCACTGGCTGTAGTTCTTTCTTCACTCGCTTCATTACAAACTCTTTTAAGAATCTTCCGAGTGCGCCCGATACTGTCGCCACAAAAATCGCACATCCAATTTTTAGGAATGTCGGATTGTCGGTCTTGTGGGTTGGTCATGCAACGTGTCTCATTCAAATCGGTGATAAAATATTTC
>JBEKLV010000363.1:0-2827 GCA_050008835.1 Bacteroidota bacterium
ACAAGCGGCTGCGTTTATAATATTTCCACCGATAGTGCCACGATTTCGAATTTGCGGAGAACCGATTACATTCGCAGCCATATGTAACAGTCGCGCATGCTTTTTAATGAGTGAAGATAAACCAAGCTCGGTATGTGTTACAAGCGGCTTGATAATAATTTCGGATTCGGTTTCGGCAATTCCATTCAATTCACTCAAACAATTGATATTGATGATCGCTTTTGGAGCTTTGACCGATGGTTTGCGAAGTTCTATCAACACATCTGTGCCACCGGCAAGAATTTGTGCCTCACCTCCAAACTCTTTCAACAGTGCACAAGTTTCTACAACAATCCTCGGAGAATAATATTCGAACTGCTTCATGTTCTCTTCCCCCGAATCTTGCATGAATCCACTTCTACTGCTCCCTTCTGTTCTGAACCGCGCTTGCCGGTGCGAGTCAGTTTATGACCAAGTAGCACTCGTTCAAGGTTTGCAGGAATTTCAAATAAACGTTTTCCAGTTGCGTTATAAATCGCATTTACAATCGCTGGGGCTGCAAGTTCATTGGTCGGTTCGCCAACCGATTTTGCCCCAAACGGTCCTGATGGGTCTTCATTCTCTACTATTATTGCCTTAATGCGCGGCACATCCATAGAAGTTGGAATTAAATATTCATCAAAGTTGAACTGTTTTGGAATGCCGTCTTCAATTTCAAATTCCTCCAACAATCCATAACCGAGGCCCATTGCTACACCACCATAAATCTGTGCTTCGACCATTCCTTTGTTGATCGCCTTACCGACATCGTGCACCGAAATAAAATCGAGAACATCAACTTTGCCTGTTTCGATATCAACTTCAACTTCTGCAACGTTGGCACCATACACAAACGTAAAATATGCTTCACCTTGTCCTTGCCTTTCATCCCAAGAAGTCTTTGGCGAATGATGCCAGCCAAGTCCTGTCATAGGTTTACCTTTTTCGAAGCATGCAGTCGCAAGTTCGTTGAATGATGCCAGTCGTTCTTTTGTCTTTATCCTGATGAGATAGTTATCGAGAAGATCAAGATCGTTAACTGCCTCGCCCGTCATTTCTGCACCGACTTCGAGTAAAGTGACACGTACTTTTTCTGCTGCATTCTTCGCCGCTGAGCCGCCTATAATTGTTCCGCGCGATGCGACTGTTGCACCGGAATCAGCAACACGACTTGTATTTGTATTCAGAAATTGGATATGGTCCATCGATATGCCAAGCACCTCCGCCGTAATTTGCGACATTTGCGTTTGTGCGCCTTGTCCCATATCAGTGATGCCTGAAGAAACAATCACACTGCCGTCTGTTTGCACAGAGACAATGGTTTCTGCCGCATCGGTTCCTTCTGCGCCAAGCGACACACCGCGATAACTGCATGCGAGTCCAATTCCGCGCCGCTTTTCGTTAATCGTTGCTTTGCGATTTCTATTCCATTTTTTCTCGAAGTCACTTGCTTCCACCACTTTCGTCAATACTTCTTTCAGACTAACATTGTGCGTTAGTTTTTGTCCAGTTGCGGTCACTGCGCCAGTTTCGAACCCATTCTTCATCCGAATCTCGAGTGGATTCATTCCAACTTTTTCCGCTAACTCATCCATCATCGATTCAATGGCAAAATTGACTTGCGGGGAACCAAATCCACGCATCGCTCCGGTGTAATTATTATTCGTGTATGCCGCATAGACATCCGTCTTGACATTCTCACAATAGTAAGGCCCTGTTGCCTGCACTACCGAACGCCAGGTAACAAACGGACTCATCGAGGCATATGCACCTCCATCAGCAATACACTTGATCTCCATTGCAGTGATGGAGCCGCCTTTCTTTGCACCCCACTTATAATAGAGCACATACGGGTGGCGTTTGTAACTTTCGAGCATCGACTCTTCGCGTGTGTTAACCATTTTTATCGGCTTACCGATCTTCATCGCAAGTAATGCAGCCCGACAGCTGATCAATGTCATGGCTTCATCCTTGCCGCCGAATGAGCCACCAAGCGTCGACTGCACGATCTGCACTTGCGCAAGATCAAGATTCAACATAGATGCAACTGAGCGGCGAGTCGAAAAAAGATTCTGTACACAACCCGTAACCTTCACGCCGCCCTGTTCTGCAGGTTCTGCAAGGATAGCTTCTGGTTCGATGTACGAATGTTCGACGAATTGGGTTTTAAATTTCCGTTCGATAATAAAATCAGCTTCTACAAAACCTTTCGTGACATCGCCTTTTTGAACGTGATGATGCACAAATTCATTTTTATCGTCATGAATAACTGGAGCATCCGGTTTCATCGCTTCTTCCGGATCGCTCACCGTGGGAAGCGGTTCGTACTCGACTTTAATAAGTGAAATCGCTTCTTCAGCAATATCCTTTGAAACAGCAGCGACGAGCGCAACACCATCTCCAAGATAACGGACACAATCTTCTGCAAGTATAGCTTGATTCTTTATGACAACACCAAACACTTTTTCACCGGGAATGTCTTTTGCAGTTAGCACTGCCTCAACTCCTATAAGTTTTTCTGCTTTCGAAATATCGATGCTGATAACTTTAGCATGCGGATATCTCGATCGAAGCACTTTACCAATCAACTGGTGCGATACATTGTAATCATCGGCGTACTTAGCTTTGCCCGTGACCTTGCCCCATGCATCAACACGCCGTTCAGACTTGCCGATTATTTTCAATTCTTTGCTCATTTTTACTTGTCTATCTTCTTCCACAACCTTGCAGCAACTTTCCGCGCTTTCGACATTACCGCCTCTTCATCAATACTCATCAACTGCCTATTCCAAACAATCCAGTTGCCATC
>JBEKLV010000364.1:0-2806 GCA_050008835.1 Bacteroidota bacterium
TGTATTACGCAGCTAATGTACACATACTGTGCGCAAACATCTGAACTCATCAGGAGCTAAAGCTTGCCAGAACAGCTTATAGATGCTGAGACGGCTGAAAAGAAGGACTTGAGGCGACTCGAGGAATCTCTCCAATCATTATGGGAGAAAGCTCGACTTGTGTCCGACTTGCTTCTACGATTGAAAACGGAGAACAAGGAACTTCAGAGCAAACTTTCGAGTTTAGAATTAAAAGAACGCCGTTGGGCGGAGGAACTCCGACAACGCGAACAAGAGATGGAAGAAGTTCGTGTGCAGCTTGCACATGCGCAATCAAATGGCAGCAATCTCTTTTCAAAGGAGGAGTCAGAAGCACTCAAATCACGGCTGAAGGAATTGATTGTGAAAATCAATTCCCGTTTATAAAGCAAACAGACGATGATGGTAAGTTGTGGAGAATTCGAAAACACTATTCAGTTAGTTAGAACAATGAACGGCAAGAGCATTCGAGTAAAAATATTTGGAAATGAATATCCGCTTCGTGGAGAGAACGAAGACCTGACGAAACGCGTGGCTTCTTATGTGGATGGTATGTTGATGAAGATCCATGATAAGATTCCAGAACAGCCACCTTTAACGGTCGCGGTTCTTTCAGCATTGAACATAACAGAAGACCTTCTGCAGGAACGAGAAAAACGCACGCAGGAAGTAACGCATCTGGAAGCGGAGGTAGAAAAGCTTTCCAACTATCTTGACAATTGTCTTTTGTCAGAACCGTCGGACGAACAACTTTTATAAAACCGTCACCTGTTCTTTATTAAAATAAGGATGCGGATTTTAGTAAAAAGCCGCACCATCAGCCGTAATCAATACCATATTAAAGAACCAAACAATTCTGTTAATATGGGAGCTTGACTCATAAGCGTGAAGCGCAAGCCATCTATTCATTAAATATGAATAGCCCTGCGATGACGTCTTTGCCTTTAGCGAAGAACGAGCGGGTTGTGGAAGTGTGAAATGCTTAGGCAAGTCCCCACCGTGTAGAGAGAGGTTCTTTCAATACACTTGATTGTGGCAGATGCGTGCGGTTTTGTTTTTTCAAGATGTTGTTTGAACAGAGGAATGACATGGAACCTTATATTCTTATTTTTATTGGAGCGTTGATCGGCATTGGATCGTTTTTCATGGGCTGGTCTTTAAACGCACGAAGCGGACAGAATAAAATCATAGACGCTCAAGAACGCGCGAAAAAAATCATCGAAGAAGCAGAGAAGGAAGCAACGACATCCAAGCGTGAAAAACTTCTCGAAGTCAAAGATGAATGGTATCAAAAGAAAAAAGAGTTTGAATCGGATGCCCAATCCAAGCGTACAAAATTGCAGGCGTATGAAAAGCAATTAAGTAATCGTGAGGAAAATCTGGAAAAAAAGCTTGATCTACTGACTAAGAAAGAATCAACCCTTCAGACCACGGGTAAAGAGATTGCAGATCGGCAAAAAAGACTTATCGAGCACGAGAAAGAACTTGAGCGATTAGTGGAAGAGGAAAATCTTCGGCTGGAAAAAATTGCTGGGATTAACCGTGAAGAAGCAAAGAAATATTTGTATCAAAACCTGATTGAAACTGTTAAATCTGAAGCAACGCAAACGTTAAAGGATATTCGAGATACAACAAAGATTACAGCTAAAAAAGAAGCTCAGAAAACAATTGTGCAGGCAATTCAACGTTCAGCCGTAGATTTCACATTGGAGGCAACGGTCAGCGTGCTGAACGTTGGCTCTGACGAAATGAAAGGCCGCATCATCGGCCGCGAAGGACGTAACATCCGTGCATTTGAAGCCGCCACCGGTATAGATGTCATTGTTGATGATACGCCCGAGGCAGTGATTCTTTCTGGATTCGATCCTTTCCGTCGCGAGATTGCACGCGTTTCGTTGGAACGGTTAATTGCCGATGGGCGCATTCATCCTGCTCGCATTGAAGAAGTGGTGGAGAAAGTAAAGAAGGAATTGGAAGAGGACGTTATCCATACCGGTGAAAACACTCTGCTCGAAATCGGTTTGCACGGTGCGCATCCCGAAATTATCAAGCATATTGGTCGGATGAAGTATCGCTCAAGTTATGGTCAGAATCTTCTAGAACATAGTATCGAGGTCGCTTATCTAACCGGCATTATGGCATCAGAACTCGGACTGGATCCGATACTCGCGAAACGCGCTGGGTTATTGCACGACATAGGCAAGACGATTGATAAAAGCGTCGAAGGCCCGCATGCATTGTTAGGATATGAACTTTGCAAGAAGTTCAACGAACACTCCATAGTTTGCAACGCGGTTGGATCGCATCACGAAGACATACCGATGGAACATCCTATCTCGGCGCTCGTGCAGGCGGCAGACTCTATCAGCGGCGCGCGACCTGGTGCTCGACGTGAATCAGTAGAAGAGTATATCAAACGATTAGAAAAGCTGGAAAATATCGCCAAGGCATTCAACGGTGTCATCAACACGTACGCAATTCAAGCGGGTCGAGAAGTACGTGTTATCGTTAGTCATGAAAAACTTGATGACGCCGCTGCTGACCAGCTTGCGCATGATATAGCGAATAAAATTGAACAGGAAATGGAATATCCGGGACAGATTAAAGTGGTGGTAGTGAGGGAATTCCGTTCTATCGCTGTAGCAAAATAGGAATCAGAGAAAATATGTTTTGACAATATGCCGAGTCGTCAAAAAAATATTCTCAAGATCGGTGTTACCGGCGGCATTGGCAGCGGCAAATCTGCTGTCTGTTCCTTTTTTACGAGGCTTGGTGTTCCAGCGCTCTT
>JBEKLV010000365.1:0-2777 GCA_050008835.1 Bacteroidota bacterium
CAGCAAAACCGATAAGCGCTGCAGGTTCTGCAATGTGTACATCGCCTAACATCGCAAAGCTTGCAGTCACTCCGCCAGTAGTTGGATCTGTAAGAATAGAAATGTACGGCACACCTGCATCGGAAAGTTGTGCAAGTTTTGCGCTCATCTTAGCCATTTGCATTAATGACAATGCGCCTTCCATCATCCTCGCGCCGCCTGTAGAAGATACGACAATCAACGGCTGTCTCTTTTTACGCGCAACATCTACAGCGCGTGCAATTTTTTCTCCTACAACAGAACCCATGCTTCCGCCGATAAAAGCAAAATCCATACATGCAATTACCACTGGAATTCCATTCATCATTCCTTCGCCGGTTCTCACAGCATCAAAGAGACCGGTTTTTTTTATCGTCGTTTCCACACGACTTGCATACGATTTTGTATCGGTAAATTTCAGCGGGTCTACAGAACGCATTTTTTTATTCATCTCTTTAAATGTGCCATTGTCGAGCAGGATGCTGAAATACTCTTTGCTGCCAATACGAAAATGGAAATTACATTTCGGGCATGTGAAAAGATTTTGATCTAATTGCTTTTTATGAATAATCTCGCTGCACCCGCTGCATTTCGTCCACATACCATCGGGAATGTCTTTCTTCTGACCGTCCGGCGAAATATTTTCTTTTGACCGCTTGAACCAAGCCATTGTAATCTCCTTCAACGATCGTGAGTCATTTTCCTGATTTCGTCTGTATTCGGACAACGAAATCTTTCAGATAAATCGGTTCCATTTGTTCCCATAAATTTCTTTTTCCATCATTCCATATCTCTATCCCCATGCGCGCTATAATATCCCCGCGACAATACGAAAATACATCCTCAACAATTCTAGAATCGCCGAATTTCGTTTTCACTTCGTCAGTGCGATCTGTCACTATCAATGTTTTCAGGGACACTGCAGCAAGTGTCGATGAAAGACTTCTGATTTGCACAGGCAGCGCTTCGCGGACATCTCCGTTGTTCTGGTCGTACGTTCCAATATAATACTCTCTTTGCTTTGCATCAATGCACACAATGATTCGCGCGCATTCTGGATGCGATAATACTACACTTTTTGCAATAGATAGGAATGTCGGCACTGCAATAAGCGGTTTTTCAAGTGCAAAGCATAGTCCTTTTGCGGTGCTTAATCCAATGCGAAGCCCAGTAAAAGAACCGGGACCTATGGAGATTGCAACACCATCCAATTGCGATAGTTTTATCTTTTGTTCATCGCACAATTCTTGAATCAGTGTTAACAGTTTTTCTGAATGAATATGTGACTCAATAAGCGATCTTTCCGACTGCAATCCAAATTCGTCTGCTAATCCTACAGAACAAACTGCCGTTGATGTCTCGATGCCAAGAGTCGCCATTACTTATGAACTCCAGCAATTTCAATACAGCGCTCGTTCTCACCAGTGCCTAAGGAAAATCGAACATCGTACCTTTGCTTCGGTAATAATTCTCCAAGCATTTCTGCCCATTCGATAAGACAGATGCCATCACTCTGAAGAAATTCTTCATAGCCAAGGTCGTATATTTCTGCAAGCGATTTAACACGATAGAGATCGAAGTGATACAGTAGAATTTCGCTTTTGTGCTCATCCATTCCATCATACCGATTTAGAATGACAAAAGATGGGCTTGTTGCAACTATGCGTGTCTTGAATGCTTGACACACGCCCTTAACAAACTGTGTCTTTCCGCTACCCAGATCACCAAATAGTGTCACAATATCACCGCGCCTCAATCTGTCAGCGAAAGTACGCGCAAAGGCTATCGTTTCTTCTGCCGATGCAGTTGTGAGCTTCTCGCTCATTTCGGTTCAAGTTTCACGATTGGGAGAATCATCTCTTGCATCGATATGCCACCGTGCTGGAAGCTATCTCGGTAATAATTTAGATATTTGTGATACTCTGTTGGATAGACAAAATAATAATCTTCTTTCGCCATTATATAATTTGTAGTGACACTACCTCGTGGCAGTTTATAATCAACCGGACTCTTGATAAATACCGCTTGTTTTTCATCCACCCTAAGATTTCTGCCAAATTTATATCGTAGGTTTGTTGACGCTTCCCGATCTCCGACGACTTTCGACCCGCGCATGCATCGGACACTTCCGTGATCTGTCGTAAGAATAATCTTGACATTTTTCTGCGAAGCGAGTGTTTTGAGCATGCCAAAGAGCGATGAATGTTGAAACCAAGATCGTGTAAGCGAACGATATGCCGCTTCGTCAGGGGCAATTTCTTTTAAGAGTGGCGAGTCCGAGCGCCCGTGAGCGAGCATATCGATAAAATTCACTACAACAGCCGTGAGGCGGCTTTGCGTATACGAAATGATGTTTCCCTCAAATTGCCTGCCGAAGTCCGAATCTAATATTTTTACGTACTTCGATTCCGGCTTCAATACGATGCGCTTGCGTTCTAAGAGTTTGTCCATCAACTGGTGCTCATTTCGGTTACGGCTGTTTTCGTCATCGTCATCTTCGGAAGACCAGATTTCAGGAAATCGTTTTTCTATGTCGATAGGAAAATATCCGCTAAAAATAGCGTTGCGAGAATAGGGCGTCGCTGTCGGTAAAATGCTGAAGTAATATTGTTTTTCAAATGTATAATATTCTGATAACAGTTCTTCCAGAATCAACCACTGGTCAAGCCGCAAGCAATCAATAACAAAGAAGAAGACAGAAGTGTGGTCGTTCAGCTCAGGAAGCACGCAACGTTCCATAACATCAGGCGAAAGCATGA
>JBEKLV010000366.1:0-2775 GCA_050008835.1 Bacteroidota bacterium
GATCACCGAAGAAAATCTTGGCTACCTTCGCTCACTTTCTCTTACACATCGGAAAAAAGACATGGTCTTAGTGCATTCCTCACCCTGTCAACCGCAAGAATGGAATTATGTTTTTGATGAAGACACGGCTGCACGTAATTTCCGTTGCTTTTCAGAACTGCTTTGCTTCATCGGACATACGCACATGCCTATGATATTCTCTCCAAACGGTCTTGCTTCCGCAATTACAAATGAAGAGCGCTATCTTGTAAACGTAGGAAGTATTGGCCAGCCGCGCGACCGGAATACGGATTTAAGCTTTGGCATATTTGATACCGGTACATGGACATACGAAAATATCCGTAGTCCGTATGATATGCAAACAGCTGCAAGAAAAATATTAAAAACTACATTGCCCCCAAAACTAGGGCATCGATTGTTAATGGGAGTGTGACAAAATATAAAATTTAGAATTAACAATTATAAATTACAATCGAATAATCAGTTGATGAGAAAAGAGAGATAGAAAACAGAAAGTTAATCTGGCGTTTCGTCCATAATTATGCCGTGTTCTTTAGCATAGTCATGAAGTTTTTCTTCTAGCATTTTTCTACCGCGGTGCAAACGTGAACGGACGGTACCGATTGGGCAGTTCAAAAAATCTGAAATTTCTTCGTACGTCAATTGTTCAATGTCACATAAAATTACTACTGTGCGAAAATCTTCTGGTAAGGATTGCAATGCGCTAATAACTTCGTCGCCCAACATATTACTGTACAAACGTTTCTGCAAGTCGTTGGAGTCGGTACTATCGTCGCGAATGGAATCATAAAAGTTTTCGACATCGTCATAGTCAACCATTCCTGGTTCTCGCGTTTCTTTGCGATAGCGGTTGATGTAGGAATTTTTCATAATGCGGAAGAGCCATGCGCGAATGTTTGTTCCCTTCTCGTATTTATCCCAAAAGCGAAATGCTTTCATGAATGTTTCCTGCAAAAGATCTTTCGCTTCATCTGCATCGCCGGTAGTGCGTAATGCAAAGTTGAACAAGATATCCTTGTGCGGATACGCTTCGGCTTCAAATTCCGTTTGCCGTTTGCGTAGCGCTTTAGAAGTAGTGGCGTCATCTATAATATCTACGTGTCTGTGAGCCATCCTGTTTATATTTGCTTTAAAAGCAGCGGTAACTCGCTTGCAGAAAATGAATGATCCAATTTGATTAAGTTCGCATTAAGCTCCGCTCCCCGTGCATCTATATCTTCTTCTAACGCTGTGAAAGTACTGAGGTCGCCAATCTCTGCAATAGTTGCGATTTTTTCTAACGAATCTGTTGAGTCACTCCTTCGTGTTTCAAAATTTATACCGATATCAACATAAATTGGAAAAGTTTGATTGTTTGATTGTAGTACAGCATTCCGAATGATATAATCACAGCCTAATTTCATATTTAGCGGAATTTGTTCATAAACCGCAGTATCTGCTTGCGCACTCTCACCGGTAGCAATTGCATGGAGAGTCGTCAGCAATGCAATGCAATTCAGTTTGCGAATATAGAATTTATTTGGATCGCCCTTCCATCCGCCAGATTCTACCAACACTGTGCTTGTGCCCCATTTCTGGATATTGTCGCCAAACGCACGCGGCTCAAACATTTCGTCCCATTTTGCTAAATGACCGGGAATAAATAAATTTAATATTTGTGCAAATGTTGATGCAACTTTCTTCGCTTTCAATCTAACCAGATTATCTGTGCGCGATTCATCTGTAGGAGGAGCCAGCAATGCAATTGCGGTAATTTTTTTTGTTGTACCGACTGTTAATCGCGCATCTTGATCATGAAGATTAAATCCATATTCCGGCTGATACTTGTTGCATGTTTCTTTCAGGATTCTCGCTTCCGGAGTTTCCAGTGCCAGTGCATCACGATTTATGTCTATTAATTGAGCAGTTCGGCGCGTGAATCGTTCAGCTCCGTCGGGGTTCAGCATCGGTATGACCAGCAATGTAAATTTCTCTCGGATGGCTTTTGTTAGAACGTGTTCCGGATGCTTAGTGAAGAAGTTGAATATATCTATAAGCGCCATGGTTGCTGTTGGTTCATCGCCATGCATTTGCGACCAAAGCATTACTTTCGTTGATCCGTTTCCTATCGAATAGAGTGATATAATTCTACCTTCACCCGATGTCCCTAATGGCAGCTTTGTGAACGGGTCTCGCTCTTGAAACGGCCGAAGCCATTTCAACATATCTGCATGTGTAATACGGCAAGAAGTAATTTCCACCGCTTTGAAAGAATCATATAAATCAAACAATTCGCGTGCAACATTCTGTGTTGCCGATTGAAAAAAAGTTGTCATGCTGGGAACTTTTTCCAATTGAAAGTTAATTTTATTTTCTCTTACCTATAAGATAGCGCATTCTTCTGTTCTTTGCACCGATTTTCTATTTTTCTTCCTCATTTGTAAATAACCGAGTTTTGAAAATGGAAACGTGTGTTGACATTCAAATGGTCATTCTTTATATTGGCTTTAACGTGAAACTTCCATTCAGACCACACACGTAAGGAGAATTTCAATGTCAGACATTTCATTAGACGCACTTGGCATGATCGAAACCAAAGGACTTGTCGGCGCAATCGAAGCAGCCGATGCAATGGTCAAGGCGGCTAAAGTAACACTGATCGGCAAAGAACAAATCGGCGGCGGATATGTAACCGTTATGGTGCGCGGCGATGTCGGTGCCGTGAAAGCAGCAACCGATGCCGGAGCAGCAGCGGCACAGCGTGTTGGCGAATTA
>JBEKLV010000367.1:0-2773 GCA_050008835.1 Bacteroidota bacterium
TATCGAAAACAAATTCTTGTGCAGATTTTAGTTTGTTGCAGAGTGCCGTAAATTCGCGTTCGGTTGTGATGAGTTCGTATATATGTTTGTCTTTTGTAATATCGGAAAGCGGTTCCGGCGGTGTAAATTCAATATCTGTATCAACGCGAGCCGCCGTTTCCGGTATCTCTATTTGAAGTTTACTTAGGAATGACCGGAATTCAAGCGCTCCAAATAATTCCATCAGCTTAGCGTTGTTTCTTTTCTCCGCTTTCAGCGAATGGAAGTTGACAGGAAGCGGTACGTTGATATCAATAGTGACAAGTCGTTTGGAAAGAAACGCCAGTTCTTTGTTTGCTTCCAATTTAGCGCGAATACCTTTCTGCGGAATTTCATCAAGATGGCGATAGATTTCTTCGATGCTGCCGTATTTCTGGATGAGCGGAATCGCGGTTTTTTCACCAATTCCCGGCACTCCAGGTACATTATCGGATGCATCACCGGTGAGCCCGAGCACTTCAATAACTTTATCTGGTGTAACGCCGAACTTTCGTTTCACTCCATCGCGATCCACAATTTCGATATCTGTGCCCTGCTTGCCGGGTTTGAAGATTTTTATAGTATCTGAGACGAGCTGCATAAAATCTTTATCAGGCGAAACAAGAAAAGTAAGAGTACCCTCGCGCTCGGCTTGTTTTGCTAGTGTGCCGATTACATCATCAGCTTCATAACCTTCCATTTCTATGGCGGGAATATTATATGCGCGCACAACTTCCTTGATGATAGGAATTTGAGTGATCATATCATCCGGCATTTTCTGGCGCGTTGCTTTGTATTCTTTGTATTCTTTGTGCCGGAAATTTGGTTTGCCGGTGTCGAACACAACTGCAATATGATCAGGAAATTCCTGCGAGAGAATGCGATTCAGGAATGTGACAAATCCGTACACGGCACTTGTATTTTCACCCTTTGAATTCATCAGTGGCTGACGAATAAATGCAAAATATGCGCGATACGCAAGCGCCATAGCATCTATTAAGTACAGCCTTTCTTTTCGCGCGCCATCGGATGACATAAAACTAAATCCTTATAGATTAGAAAATTCTATTGAATCTATTAGAGTATTCTCCAAATTGCAACAAAATGCCAATACAACTTATCAAAACATAGGAAAGAACGTTAAATTTTTAGAGGTGATAAGATGATCGCGTGACATTGTATATGGGAAGAATTCCCGATCTTGTCATTGGTACGCTGGCATGTATGAGGATCAGAGCGGTTCATTCAGTTGTCTACTGTAGCGGCATTGTCATTTTAATTGATGAATATTGTCTCATTCGCTATGCCGGAACAATCGTATATAAGATTTCGTCTTTCTTACTTAGGAAAGTTGTAACCTTGACAATCACTTCAGTTTTGAGTACAATTATTTCAGGAAATAAGGTGTGAAAGTGAATATCCTCATTAGAACAACGGTGCTGATTTTGATCTTCAGTGCTATTGCTGTATGCCAATTCAAATCTCAACCAGAAGCAAGATCTTCAGCCGGGGAATCATTACTTCGTCCTGACGATGGTGGATTACTTTTCGGATGGTTTGATCCAAGCCGATTAACAATTCACAACAGTTATTCACTTAGTTATACTACTTCCGGTGGCAAAGGATATTCACTTGGCGAACTGACAAGCAACATTGCGTATCAAATCTCAAATCCGCTTTCAGTACAATTCGATGTGAGTTTGATGCATTCGCCATTCAACAATCTTGGCGGTAATTTTGCAAATGATATTTCCGGTCTTTATTTAACACGAGCAGCATTAAATTATCAACCTAGTAAAAATATGTTTTTACAAATTCAGTATCAACAATTACCCGCAATGTATTGGCTTAACAACTACGACAGATTTGGTTTTATGCCGCGGTACGATAGAATCGAAGAGGAGGAGAGTCACTGAACTGCGAGTTAAAACGAGTGTTTGTATATGAACCGAGTCAGGCTGAATGGCTTGCTATCAGCTTTCTCGGTTCTTTTTTTGTCAGGCAGGAATGAAGCAAGCCGAGCATTCCGACACTACTGTCCACCCAGACGTTGGATCTTCAGCATCAAGTGAACGTGTTCGCAAAAGTAATCGACTGATTACTTTGCGCGGGAAGGTGATGAAGGGTACACTTATCGTTCTAAGCGTGGCATTTTTCATTACTATCTATGTGCTGGCAAACAGAAACAGTCACACTAGTGGTGAGAACAATGAATTCATTCCAGTCGTGAACAGCCGGTCACTCGAAGTGGAAGTGTTGGATGGCTCGGGAAGTATGAGAGCGGCACAACAAATGACAGACATCCTCCGTGCGCAAGGTTATGATGTTGTGGAGATGAAGAGAAATAATGGCGAGATTGAAGAACGCACTTTTATATTAGATCGTTCTGGTAATTTAGATGCTGCAAGAAAACTTGCAACGGTGCTTGGAGTTGCGCAGGACAAAGTATTTCAGAAAATTGATCGCACACTCTATCTTAATATAACTGTAGTGATGGGAAAAGATTATTCCCGACTCAAAGCGTTTCAGTCATCCACTGAAAGGAATATACATTGACTGCACGTACATTGGCGAAACGAGTTGCCGACTTGATGATTTCAAAGAAGGCGATCGATGTCGTGATTTTAGATTTGAAGAAACTTACAAGCGCGACAGACTATTTCGTAATTTGCTCTGCAGACTCAGATACGCAAGTTAAAGCCATAGCTGATTCTGTACAGGATGGAACTGAAGCAATTGGCGAGCGCGTATGGCA
>JBEKLV010000368.1:0-2760 GCA_050008835.1 Bacteroidota bacterium
CGACACCAACATTGTCGCCCACTTTGAACCGGGAGACTGCCGATCCAACTTGAATGACGCTACCAATGATTTCGTGGCCTGGCACAACGGGATAGGAAGTGCCTCCCCAATCATTACGTGCAGTATGCAAGTCCGAGTGACAGACACCGCAATAAAGGATTTCGATAGCCACATCGCGAGGTCTGGGTTCTCTTCGGTTGATAGTCAATGAAACCAACGGCGCATCTGCTGCCTTCGTTCCGTATGCTTTTATATTTTTCATGTTCATCCTTTTGAATTTAGATATCAAGTTTTCTCGTACCTAACCACTTCACCATTGCCGGATCGCGATGGTCGAAGAACAAGCTTTTCTTTGTGTCGAGAGATGCAATCACATCCATATCTTCATAGCTCAGTTCAAAATCGAATATATTAAAATTCTCCGCAATTCGTTCTGTGCGGACTGATTTCGGAATCGCAACAACTTTTCTTTGAGTCAGCCATCGCAAGATGACTTGTGCATTGGATTTCTTGTATTTTCCCGCAATAGAAAGCAATAATTCATTTTTGAAGATGTCGTTTTTCCCTTCGGCAAAAGGCCCCCAGGATTCGATCTGAACATTGTTTTCTTTTAAGAATTTTTGAGTTTCAATTTGCTGACAGAACGGATGCGTTTCGATCTGATTCACTGCGGGAACTACCTTATTATGGATGATGAGGTCCATGACTCGATCCGGATGGAAATTGCTAATGCCTATGGCCCTGATCCTGCCTTCACGATACAGGTCTTCCATTGCCCGCCAGGATCCGTGAACATCTCCATAAGGCTGATGAATCAGATAGAGATCTAAATATTCTAATTGCAATCTCTTCAACGATTTTTCAAAAGCCTTCTTCGTGCTTTCGTATCCAGTATCCTGAATCCAAAGCTGTGTGGTAACAAAAAGTTCTTCCCTTGCCACACCACTTCTCTTAATTGCTTTGCCAACTTCCACTTCGTTTCCATATGAAGCAGCGGTATCAATCAGACGATAACCGGTACGTATAGCTTCATATACGCCTTGTTCGCATTCGCCTGCATTCGTTACCTGAAAAACACCGAACCCTAATAAGGGCATCTCTACTCCATTGTTTAAAAGGACCTTTTGCATATTCTTTACTCCGGTATCACTTCGTTTAAACATTTAATCGCAGTTAACGCTCTTGGGTATCCAATATACGGCAGCAATTGTGTCACCACGCTCAAGAGTAATGCTTTATCATTTCCAACATTGATGTTGCCCTGGATATGTCCTTTTACTTGAGGCTCGGCCCCACCTAACGATATAAGCATGGCGAACGTAAGAAGCTCTCTTGTTTTTATATCAAGCCCGTTTCTGGTTATGTAATCGCCAAAACAATTTGCAGATAGGTACTTTTGAATATGAAGCTGATTCTTTGGTGACTCGTTATACATCTTATCGATCATACCACCAAAGACCAGTTTTTGAACTTCCAATCCTTTGTCATACCGGTTTTTGGGTGTGGTTGTAGATTGACCTTCTAATGGTAATTGGATTCCTCTGCCTTGCAGTATTTCATTTGTGGCGTGGATAAAATCTAGAACTTTTGCAATGCCTACGTAAGGTACAGACTGATAGAGAATTTCTTTTATTTCAACAGGCGTTACACCGACATTAAGTGCGGCACCAAGCATTACTTTATATTCGTTTAAAGCCTGACTTGCAATGGTCGATGCGAGAATCATCATGACCCTTGTTCTCGTATTTAAACTGCCGTGACTGATCACTTCATCAAAAGCGAAGTTGTCAAACACTTCAATTAGTTCAGGATCTGTTTTTTGGAGTGTTGATGTATGATTCGGAAACAGTTCCTCGTGATTTCTGATGGCGGCTTCGGTTAGATTTACTTTCCTATGCATAGAACCTCATTTCTGAACACTCTTGTATTCTTCGTCGGTCACGGGCGACAACCATTTCACAGCCCCTTGCTTTGTGTTGTTGGTCACAACGATATGGGTGAGACTGCTGTCGTGCGCTGCCCCATGCCAGTGTTCGACATGAGACGGAATAACGACCACATCGCCCTTCGTCAGCATTCGTGCCGGTTTCCCTCTTTCCTGATAATAGCCTTTACCGTCGGTAACAAGCAGGATTTGTCCAGCCGGATGTGTATGCCAGTTGTTCCTACAGCCGGGTTCAAATACGACATTACCTATCGCATAACTTCCTGTTTCATCCTGCGGCACCAGCATCTTCAACCATGCGGTTCCGGTGAAATATTCGGTAGATGTTTTTTCACCTTTCGGGAAAATTGCATTTTGATTTTCTAAATTATTCATAACAGTTCTTTTCTTTTTTATAATCCTGTTCTTTTTTCCAATTCTTCAGGATAGCGGTCGCCCACTATTTTAATTTGATCAAGTGCCGATTTAATGTCGCTCAATTCATTTGAAGTCAAAGTAACTTTTGCGGCTCCAATGTTTTCTTCAAGACGATTCAGCTTTGTTGTTCCGGGAATCGGTACAATCCATGGCTTTTGTGCCAGGAGCCATGCGAGTGCAATTTGCCCGGGCGTTGCATGTTTTTGTTCTGCTACCTTCTTTAGGATATCCACTAAGACCTGATTCGCTTCAAGTGCCTCTGGCGTAAACCGAGGAACGATATTGCGAAAATCTGATTTGCCGAATTTAGAATCTTTATTAAAACTTCCTGTAAGGAAGCCCTTTCCCAAAGGACTAAACGTTACGAACCCGATGCCGAGTTCCTCCAGAGTTTGCAC
>JBEKLV010000369.1:0-2734 GCA_050008835.1 Bacteroidota bacterium
TGTGTGACCATTTCGCGTAATACTGATAGGAGGACTGTTCACAAAAGCTATAAACTGATTTACTCCTCTATCCTTGGCGGCTTGAAGAAACCATTGACCTCCTGCATCGTGTGTCCAGTCATATACACCAGGTGAGACTTCAAATGTTTCCGCAGTTCGCCATGGGTCAGTGATGGTCGGATCTATGCCTGCACCTAAATTGAATCTCCATGCAGATAGGCCTATTCCTTTTGTCGGAGAAAATAAGAGATCTGCTATTGAATTTTTATTTGCATTGTTCCATTCGTTCCCAATTTTATATGCCCACCAGCAATCGGAAGCAGAAAAATTATCTATGATTTGAAATTTCTGATTCACATCAACATCGATGAAAGTTATTTGTGCATTTAAATCTGGCCCTATAATAAATAGCACTGAAAATATGGCTATTTCTATCAATATCAGTTCCTTAAAAATCCTCTTAAATATCATTAAATCTATTATAAATAGTTCGCTCATAATTACTCCTATTTATTTTCATTTGATACTATTTTTTAGAAGCCGTTTCAAAAACTCCTACGTAGAAGGATGAGAATACACGTAAAAAGAACAAAGCCGGGTAAGTTTTCATCGTGATATTCATAATGGACAACAAGATGACAAAAAATGTACATCCAAGCAAACAAGCGTTCGATTCACCGACGTTTAGCATAACGACGCAGTGGTCTGCCGTTTTGGATTTTAGGTCTGATTCTATATATATCGATGAGGAAAAAGTACTTCGATACCATCTTGTTGAAGTTCACGATCAAGCGAATCAGAGTCATACGCTCGATTACCGATAAGTCGCGAGGTCGAGCTTGAAGGAAGCGGCGCTGGAGAGTCTCTCGAACAAGGGTGATTTCATGTGGCGCAGCAGGTGCAATGTATACTGCGAGAGGAATACAAGAGCTGTCTGCTACTGCCATGAGCTTCGTCCTCTTACCGCTTGGTGTTTCCGATACAAGAGCCCCTTTTTCGCCACTACAAAGGTCGCGTCGAAAAAACATTCGTTGAGATTGAACGGTACTGCACCCCAAATCATTGGCACATCATCCGGGGGCAGGTTAAAAGTTCGTTACCCATTATTTTAAGAAGTGTGTTCGAAAGGCAGTATTACAAGAGGAGATTCATTTTTCATTCTCTACGGCGTTCTTTTGCTAGTTAGCTGGTACAGTTTGGTGTCTCTATATATGAAGTACAACAACTATTGGGTCATGCTAATTTTGCCACGACACAGATATGTGCACACTTGACACTTTCTCATCACTAGGCGACCGATAAGATACTGGTTTGAAGCACATACTATAATAGAGCAAAGCCAACTTTTTAAGTTGGCTTTTTGCTTAGTGATTCACTATAATTGCGTTTCGTAAATATCCAAGAGTTAATCAGTAGAGAAAGTGTGTTCCCCGCTACAAATGGGAAAAATTCTCCAGCTTGTCTGTGGTTTTTGTTTTTATAGTAATCGGAAGATTAAGTTTTAAGTTAACCCCGACACACGAAGTGCGACGAGAGAAATCACGCCGAAAAGCGGGATCCTGTCCGCCCACCAGAGTGCAACGAAGGCATGACCCCTGCTACGTGCGAGGCTGATTCTGAAAAGATTCGATCTCTTTATTTCATCACCCTGCTTCGTGGGACGCATCGGGAGATTTTATCTCAATGATTAAATCGTTTTTCGCTTCGCGAAAATATTATAGGCCTCCATTTACTCGCTCATTTTAATGGCGGGCTCTTTTTAAAATGGTGGGGTGCCACCTATAAACTATTTATTTGCCTTTCTTGTTATACGCAACGATAATATCACGTGATTTGACAACGGCGATTTGTACTTTGTCAATTGCATTCTTAAGCATGTCAATGTTTGCTTCCAGCTTCTTCGCCATCTCATCAGAATCATTCAGAAGCTTAGGCTGCATTCCTTCATCTTCGCTTGCTTTGAATGCTGCCGCAATCAGTCCTTGGGCAGCATGGACATCGTTTGACATACTCATAGCAATTTGATCCCGACGGTTGGCGATCACTTCGATCTGCCAGGCTACCTTACTTAATTCGACCATTTGCGAATAGAATTGTTGTTGCATTTGGAATAATTCCAATTGTAATGCCCCAACCTTTTTAATTTGTTCATTCGACTTACCACAGCCTGATAGTGTAAAGGCCACTACCAAACAGATCATTGAAAAATTAATAGCTGGTTTCATGGCGTCTCCATTAAATTATTGAATGATACTATGAATTTGTAAACCAATTATTTGTTGTAGTGCCTAACGTATTCAAGCTCATTCTGTAAATATGAGTTACAGATGAGGGCTTTAGATCATAAAATGATAGCAACGACAAACTGACCTGCCCACCAGAAAATGATCCTTGTTAAACTTAGTAAAAAGAAAAATATGAATCAAAGGTGACAGATCATAATTCAGCTTGAAAAATAATCCTCACAATCCTTTATCTTAATCTCTGTCCCTTCCTTTGTTCATACGGAGCCAGTCAAACACCACATACTTCTTAGCCTATAGCGCATAGATATTGATATTTAATTCGGGGACGAGATGCTTTTCTTATTTGAAAGACCTCACAACAAGACATATGAGTCGTCCTGAAATAGGTTGACTGTTATTTAGAACCCCTCTCTACAACTGTAGAGAGGTTTTTTATGCCATTGTTTCACTAGAACTTCCTGTTGTTGATGCATTTGAATTGGCGTTAG
>JBEKLV010000037.1:0-16718 GCA_050008835.1 Bacteroidota bacterium
GAGCGCCGTCGCATTGGTTTCAACATCTTCGACAAATTCCCAGGTTGTCAGTGGAACAGATTCGCGCGGAGATTTTGCGGCCAAATCAACGGCGCTGGCTGATGTGAAAGGCAATATAAAAAGGTATGTAAGGAGAAGCTGATGGCGAAGATTCATAATTGGTTCACCTGTAAGTTTGATTTTGATATTCATGTTTATTAAAAGAATCGATCCGGTTCGCCTAGCATCTGAACTGTTCCCAGATTATGGCCAATGATAAGGTCGATTTCAATGTTAACATCTTTTTATATCTGCACTTTTAAAGTTTCAAAATATAACTTTAGTTTTGAACCTACATTTGATGGTTTATTTTTTTGAAACTTTCTCTTTTAATTTTAGATAAAGGACTTGGCAGGCATTATCTGTGCATCGTGTAATTTGAACTTCACCGTTATTGATAGCTGCGCGAATTTTATGAACTGTAATAACTGTTCCATCGATAACGAAGGCCACTTGACGCATGATATTTTTTTCTGAAAACTCCTTTAATTCTTTTGCACTTCTTGCAGCTAATGTTAAATAGAGAATTGTTTTTTTACTATCTCCATTGTTATTAAGTGTCGGTTGCTTTTCCAAATCCAATGCAACATTGGGCGCTCGCTTAACGAGCAGGTATCTAGGTGTTTTTTGAGTAGTGTCAATCTCGTTTATGTATGATAAAATAATCTCGTCACTTTTTATCGAAGAAACTTCATTTTTAGTTTTACCCTCTTTCAAAATAAGGTAAAATCCATCAGATATTTTTGCACTTCTTTTCGCAATAATTTTATTTGTGTCAGCATTCGTCATTACTTGACTAAAACTTATGCTGGTCAATACGAAAATTAAATAGACGATTATATTTCTCTTAATATATTTTACGTATTCACAATTGAACATAATATAACCTTTTCCTTTTATTGGCCGAAAGATCATCTCGCATGAATTACAGTGACGCCCTTCAGCAGATTACCTGAAGTTGCGGTCAGTGTAATTTGTCCGGCTCCACTAGTACCTTTAACAGCAACCATGCATCTGCCTTGGTACACCTCGTGTTGATTCAGATGATAGCTCTTCACATCGTCGCCATTTCCATTTTCAATGCCGAGGATTCTGCCTTTGCTGCTGATATTAAATTTAATAAGATTGTCTGCTAAAGGCACGTGATTACCATTTTTATCCACGATGTGAACCTCCACACAAAAGACGTCACCAGAAGTTATACTCGAATCGACAGGCTTCAGTATGATTTTGTAAGGAGAGCTGGATGTACGAAGCTCGTCTATAGCGACTTTTCCCCCGTTGTCCTCTCCCACAACTTTCAACACACCTGGTTCATAGTTCACTTCCCATTTCAGCGCCGGATTGCTTAATTCGGCGCGCTCCTTTACTCCCAGAGATTTACCGTTGAGAAATAATTCTGCTGTTCGACAATTGGTGTAACAAATGACCGTCACTTTTTTCTCATCGGGCCAGTTCCATGAATCGACAAGATCATCCCTGCCGTTCCCTGTCTTGATCGAAATATGAACGGCAGGTTTGTCCAACCATAAGCTCTGCCGGAAATAGAAATTTGGTTTCTTGAACGCCGCGAGGTCAATCAACCCATTTCCCGCGCACCTGTTAGGGAATCTGCCCGCCTCGCCGAGGTAATCGACCCCAGTCCATAAGAATTGTCCTGCAATGTAGGGAACATCTCTTACCCAGACCCATGATTTAAAAGATTGACCCGTTTCACTAGCGAATATTCTTCTCTTCGGATATTCTTTGTGATCTGTTGCGTAATAAGCTTCCATGTAGTTATATCCGACCACATCGAAGAGGCTCGCCAACCCAAGACTGTCCGATTGATGAATGTTGGCCAAGGCCGCAGTGACAGGTCGGGTAGTGTCCATTTGCTTTACAATATTGATAAGATTCTCTGCTATAGGGATAAGCTCTTTCGCTGAAGGTCTCCAACTCTCATAGAACAGGTCGTTCGAGTCCGCATACGGATCGTTCGGAGAGTCGATTTCATTTCCGATACTCCACAAGACAACGGACGGATGGTTGCGATCTCGGAGTATCATATCTGTCAGGTCTTTGACAGACCAATCTGTGAAATACTCGTGATAGCCGTATACCTCGTAATAGTCATGCAATCCTTTCGACTTTTCTTCTTTTCCAACATTCCAACCCTGAAGCCACTTCTTCTTCCCTCCTGCCCATTCATCGAAGGCTTCTTCCATGACGAGAAAGCCCATCCGATCACATAGGTCGAGGAATTCCGGACGGGGTGGATTATGGCTCGTACGTATCGCGTTAGAGCCCATCTCCTTGAGCAACTTCAATCTCAATTCCCATAGACTCAAGGGAACCGCTGCACCACCAAGACTCCCAGCATCATCGTGCAGACAAACACCTTTAAATTTGATCTGCTGACCATTAATAGAAAAACCGCTGTCGGCATCGAATCGAATTTCTCTGATTCCAAATGGTGTTTTGTAGTCATCGACAACTTTGCCGCGCAACTTTAGGTAAGCCACCGCCTCATAAATGTACGGTTTGTCAGGAGACCACAGATGCGATTGCGGGACGCTCAAAATCTGTTGAAATTCAAATCCACTGTCTTTTGGAACCACGTGGCTTGTCTTAACAAAACCGACAATATGTTTACTTTCATCCAGAATCGTCGTTTCCAAACACAGGTTGCTAGCAGCGTTGTCTTCGTTGCTGACATACGTCTTGGCATATATTGTCGTCGTGTCCTTCGAAATTTTTGGAGTGGTAATGAAAGCGCCCCATTCTCTAACATGTGTCTTATTTGACACTACGAGCCAAACGTCCCGGTATATCCCCGAACCACTATACCATCGCGAATCGGCATTCTGGGAATGGTCGACTCGTACCGCCAAGACGTTCCTGTCATTCCCGAATTTCAAGTACGGTGACAAATCATAACTGAACCATATATAGCCGTATGGACGTTTACCCAGGAAATGTCCATTGAGCCACACTTCACTGTTCTCATAAATCCCATCAAACCGAATTGTGATTATTTTTTCACGGTTCTGTCTGGAAATTCTAAACGACTTTCTGTACCATCCAATCCCGCCAGGCAAATATCCCTGGCAACTTGGGTTGTCTTTACCGTAGGGTCCCTCAATGCTCCAGTCATGAGGTAAGTTGATATTCATCCACCTTGAGTCATCATAATCCGATTTCTCAGCACCTTTTGGATCACCTTTGCTGAATTTCCAGTCGAGATTAAAGTTTTCGATTAACCTGACAGGTTTGGATGGCTGACAAAGGGAGACAGAAAAATCAACAGTGCAAAACATGACTGTGAGAACAAGAAATTGCATCTTTCGGAAGGCGATTGAAAAATGTCTCATGCATTTTCCATTTGTGTATTTTTTAGATGACCTTTAGTATTCATACTTCTATTCAACATTTTTTATGTCTGTCAGTTATTATTTAATTTCTTGTACTTCATCAATGCTTCAACAAAATAGTAATCGGCATAAATAAGTGGTACATCTACTTCACTGTTGTTGGGCATGTGACCGACACTATGTCTTAGAATAAAATTTCCATTTTTGCCTATTGCGTTACGATACTTTTTAGAGTTTAGGGTGCGAATTTGTTTTTCGGCAACAGAGAGATATTCCTTAGATGCTTTTGATTCAACATATTGACTCAACTCAATCAACGCGGAACAAATAATTGAACCAGCCGAAGCATCACGCTGACAGTTCGGTATGTTCGGTGCATCAAAATCCCAATACGGAATTTTATCTTCTGGCAATCTTGGATGATGAAGGATGAAATCAGCAATATGCCTCGCCTGTGTGAGATATATAGTGTCTTTTGTAAAGCGATACATCATAGTAAAACCATAAAGGCCCCATGCTTGCCCGCGTGCCCATGCCGAACTGTCACTATATCCCTGTGATGTTTGTTTCGACTCAGGCGCTCCGGTTATTGTATCATAACTGACTACATGAAAGCTGCTGTGATCGGGGCGGAAGTGATTTTTCATGGTAGTCGTGGCATGTGTTATAGCTGCATCGGACAATGCTGACTCATGAAATTCTCTCGCTGCAACCATGAGTAGTTCGAGGTTCATCATATTATCGATGATGACAGGGTACTGCCACTGCTTGTTCCATTCAGCACGATCCCAGGAGCGGATAACTCCTAATGAGGGCCGAAAACGCGTGAGCAGAGAGCGGGCAGCGGTAAGGAGAATATTCTTATACGAAGTATCACTGGTAATTCTGAATCCATTGCCGAAACTACAATTGATGATGAACCCAACGTCATGGTTGTTGTGTGTGTATTGCTGATCTTCTACCCGCTTCGTGTACTTACATGCCCATTTTTTGAACTCTTTATTACCTGAATATTCGTACAAGTACCAAAGCTCACCTGGGAAAAAACCACTTACCCACCAATCTGATTTGCAGGTTTGTAAACTTCCGGATTTGTCGGTCGTCCACGGCAATGTGCCTGGTTGATTCTGAAGCGAACGCGCCATCAGTAAACTTTGCTGCATTGAAAAATCAAGAGCTTCGCTGATGACATATCTTATTGATGGTTCTTCGTGAGACTGAGACATTAGCTCTGTATTGAGGACAGCAATCAGAACAACTGGGAGAAACCAGCATATATGTTTTCTTATTCTCTTCTTAATCATGTTTTTTGCAGATTTACTACAACAGCAATTTTATACTTCATTTCATTCATAATGGACAAGTTCCAATAGTGAATTCGGCGGTAAACTTTCCTGACGCTGCTGATCACGATTGGGCAAGAGTGTTTCCCAGAGCAAGAGGTAATGCTCACCTTCCGATGTTTTATCGAAATCAAAAACCTTTTTCACGACAATCCAGGGAAAAATAGAGATGGAACTTCTCGGTACCAAGACAGTTTCAGCACTCAGAACACACTCGAAGGGTACCTTTGAATACTGTGCTGAGCTTTACACAAAATCTTAACTTATATAGAACTGCCTGCAGTCCCCTAGAGACTGCAGGCATTGTTCATCGCATCAGAAGAAGAATATCGCCACGTCGTTTATTTCAAGAGAAGCATCTTCTTCGATATTGAATTATTACCTTGCCGAAGCGTGTAGAAGTACACACCGCTGCCGAATTTGTCCATGTTGACATCGTAGACGTATTCACCTGCTTGTTTGTTACCCTGATCAACCACCCGCACAACTTGACCGAGCAAATTGTAAATCGTCAGACTCATAGCACCGGATTGATGCAAGCTGACTTTAATGCTCGTGGATGGGTTAAATGGATTCGGATAGTTTTGGCTTACAGCGAACTCTGTCGGCACAATGTTGTGTGATTGATCGACACTTGTATACTTTTCCAGGAACCAGTTTAAGTCGCCCACTGGTAGTCCATCAGTCCCAAGCGTCTGAAGTGTCGTATTAGTGTAACGCAGATTCTCTTGTACAGGGTAGCCCTGAGTGGTTGCCCAATTTGCCGCTACACCCGCAAACATATTTGTAGGATTGGAGAGATATATAAACGGTCGGACACCACCGCTAGTCGCGTTTTGCCAGATTAGTTTATCAAAAACAACCAAACTGTCGGTTGCAGCTTTCGCCAACGCAGCGTTAAATCCCGGATCCAAACTGTCGTTGTTTGCAACGTTTACACCTGGGTAATTTGTTTTGTCCACCCAAATTCGCCCTGTAACTGACGCAACGAGTCGTGGTTGTACAATTGGACCCAGGTTCTGAGCTCTAGTAATAGCACTCATCGCAGGCCAAGCGGATACAAGGTCACTGTGCCAAAAATAGGCATTATTATTTACTTGGATGACTTTCCCTTTGGCTGTTTTTGTCGAGTCAACATTAGTTAATAGATTTATAACCGTGTCCACGGTCGCCACGGCAACCGCAGGGGGAGTAAAATAATTGGCGTTCCAATTCGATGAAACGTAAACATGCACAGAATCCATACCCATGGAAAACACGTTATAGAAGACGTTATTTCTTATGTATGAATTGTACATCTGTTTCTCACTGAACACCGCAGATTTCGTCAGACCGAACACAGTATTGTGTTCAAACAGTTGGTACGCACAGTAGGGACTGCCTCCTATAAGGGCGCCCCCATTAATAAACCAAGTGTTATTTCTCAATATCGCGGTATCTATCGGAATTGGCCAATTGCCCATCCAGCACAAACCCGGGTTTTGTGGTGTGTCATCTTGGTTGTTTCTGAACAGACAGTTCGTGATAAATAACTTTTGGTACGTCACGCCTTGTGTATAGAGTACATTAGGAGTGCCAGTAGAACCAAAATTCTCGAACACACAATGGTCTAATCTGAATGTCGAACTATCGTGAACCGTAGTCATGCAAGTACCTGTTAGAGTTGCCCCATCAGGTCGTGTCCCTAAGAAGTATATGTTCTTACAGTTTATTGTACCAGCACCTGTTATTGTAATGAATTGCGCAACTGACGTGTTGTCCGCGAGAATCATTGGTGCGACCACCGGAGGGTGTCCGGTTTTTGGATTGGTTACTCCAATCAGATTTATGCTGGTCATCCGTATTGTGGCAGTAAGATAATAAGTTGTATCATACGCACCAGTCGGTTTGAGCAGCCATACACGATTAGGGTGACGTGCTATTCCACCTACTAGCGTGTCACTATTGATGATGGTGTTAAGGTTTCCCGGTGGCTGTGCTGCTACTATAACAGTATCAGCAGCTTGCGCAAATGAGTTTGATGGCACCAACACTAACGCCACCAAAGCAATCAAGAGGATTGATGTAAAAAATGTTTTCATAATAACCTTTCAGTTGAAGTTTATTATTGGATTAAGCGAATCTGCTATTTGGCAATCTGTCTATTGATTACCTTTTACGATTTGGCGACAAACCTTCGCGAGATAGATCGCCTTCAAGTACTTGTCCTTCACATATTGATCTTCCTTTCTTTTAGTATGTAATTAGTTACTTATTATAGCTTCCATCTAACACCCAAATCAGCGGTCAATCCATAATCAGACATTGAATTTGGAAAACCAGAACCTCGAATCACATATGTATCACTCTCATTGTTAATGTTATTGACATCAAAAAATACTTCTAACCCGAACCACGGTAATCCTTGTTTTCCTGCGATATCCCATCTAAGATATTTACTTTTGTCAGACCGTAGTGAATTGTAGAAATTCGTACTATTAAAGATATTTGTTTGGGATATCACGGAAACCAAGATTGAGAAACTATTATAATCATATCCGACCGAAAGGTTGACTATGTCATTCGGTTGGTCTATTAGTCGATCAGAATAGCTTGTATCAACATATATAGACTTATAAAAGGGGAAGCCTGAATTTGAGTAATATGTATATGGATACTTTGCCCCAGAGAATATATGAGTATAATTAACATTCATTACTAAGCCATCAAAAGGCTTCGGCAAATACCAAAAATGCGTTTGCCATTCGGATTCTACACCGTAAACGTCAACACGGTTCGGATTATTAATATAAGTAGTGAGAGCAAAAGCTTTCGTATAGCTCGGAAGACCAACATATTTCGAAGGATCGGATATATAGCTTGATTGACTGAATATCAGATCATCAATCCGCTTTAGAAAAGGACTAACTGCCAGCAACCCGATTTCATTACTGTAGATTGATATCTGGAAATCATAGTTATGTGAACGTGCTGGCTTTAATTCAACATTGTTCCAGTTTGCAGACGCGCTGAATACGTCGATGATTGGTATTATGGCACGATAATCCGGATATGCAAGGGTGTTGGAGTATGCAGCACGAATACTAAGCCATGTAAAAGGATCATACTTTAAGCTTGCATCCGGTAACCAATATCCGTGAAATTCAGTAAATGTTGTGTCTATATGAGTAAGCGTACCTGGATAGGGATTTGCGGCGCTTGCATTGTAGAAACGATTAGCCCTATATGACGTCTGAAGCGCCTGAAAGCGGACTCCTGGTACGAGAGTTATCTGGGAGCCTATATTTATTGTGGCCAAGGCATACTCAGCATATCTTCTTTCATTTCCGGAATAATCGTTAGCAAGACTTCCATAAACGTCAGGTACGAAAGGATTACTACCGCCACTCACAGAAGATTTCAAGCTATACCCATAATCCTTTGATATGTCCATTATCTGCGACAACAATCCAATATTTGTCCCACAGTTCATAGCATAGTCCCCATTAAGAAAATCCCCGAACCTAAAGTTCCGGTTTAAGAAAGGAACAATTGGAATTTCTTGCGTCCCATTAGCATTGAGGTTGTAAGGAGCTTGCATCAGCCAAGGGAAATGTTGGAGGATTAATTTGTGAACAGGCCAAGCAATAGATCCAACCAAAAGACCACCACCACCATCGTAGTTATAATAGCGGGTAGTATACTTAAACATTCCGCCAATCTTCAATGTGGCTGAAAGAAAGTCTGAAATAGTAAACGCTCTCTCTAAGTCAACTGATCCAGTGATATCTCTCTGCTTACTAAAGCTTTGCCACCAACTGTTATTATCGATATCCAGAGTATCAAAATTTGTTTTACCATATTCATATTGGGAAATTTGTTTCGGACTGTAGTTATATGGTAAGGTAGCAGTATTTGTTGATCCCTGTTGTGTAAAACCAATTTGCCACGAGTTCGGCGAAATATTCTCTGAATACGAATGAGATAACTTAGCATCCATTTTGACTGTAAATAGTCTCTGCTCAAAATGAAGAAGATTGGTAATGACATTCAATGTATTTGGTGTGGATGTGGTATAGTACTTCAAGGTGTTACCTGTCACATCATAATATTGACTATAATTTTCTGAAGTGGTTTTACCATTACTCAGTAAATTCATAAGGGATATTCTTCCCTCCGGCATTTGATAATCCAAGACTAAGGTACCATCATATCGTTGCCTCATCACTTGATTATAAGAAGGCTGAATGTTACTTATTGCTGTTATGTCAGGTTGTGGTTTGTTTGGAATATAATAATTGACATTCAAACCATCGGATGTGCGATTAACTCTTTCAGCAATCGCTTGTGCAAATACTCCAAATTTGTCATCGAAGAACCTCTGCTCTACGCTCCCAACAAATTTGTAATCGTTGTACAAATTTGAAAGATTATTGTATCCTCCCTGGGCAAGGATAAAAACAGTAGGAGCGCCAGTGGATGAAGCTTTTGCTTCTCTGATGTCAAAGTTCACTGTTCCTCCTAAAACAGCTGCATCTCTATCTGGTGTTGCGGTCTTGGTAACTTCAATGCCTCGCAGCATGGTTGACGAAATCATGCTTAAGTCTGTGCCCCTATTATTTATGCTTGCATCGATTGTATTCCTGTCAGTTGAGTTTGTTGGAGATCCTGTTGAAGGTATCTCAACCCCATCAATTGTTATCACGTTGTATTTAGGTTCAAGCCCGCGGATAACGATTTGTGTAGCCTCGCCTCCAAATCTTGTTAGTGAAACTCCCGGCAGTCTTCCGATTGATTCTGCTGCGTTTGCATCCGGAAGTGCCTGTATGCGTGCAGCCGAAACAACATTCTCAATATTCTGAGACGACAATTGTTCATTGATAGCTGCGTTTTGACCGCTTGCCTGTGCGGTAACAACTACTTCTTCACCTTGTAAGACAGCTGGTTTCAAATGGATATTTAATGTTATATCCTTCGTTTTTGAAAAATCTACTTTTATCACCTGTGATTCGTATCCTATGCAGGAGATTTTCATACTAAAAGCTCGTGCCGGAATTCCAACAATTCTAAATTGGCCTTCAACATCTGTAGCAGTGCCCAATGATGTTCCCATCACAACCACATTGACACCGATTAACTCTTCGCTGTTCACAGCATCGGTAACAACGCCTTGTACGGTGCCAGGTGGAGATGGTAATTTTTCATCTTGGCGAAAAATAAGAAGCCCGCTTTCAGTAATTGAATATTGGACATCGATGCCCTCGAGAATTTGATCAAGCGCTTCAGGCAATGTTGTTACATTAAGTGTCAGATTGATTTTTTTGTCCGATTTAATCAAGTCATAATCCAACACAGGCCTGAGTCGGACTATTTCAGCAACTTTTTTTATAGCACTAATCAACGGTTCATTGACCAACCTGATCGAGATAGGTCCTAACACTATATTAGAGCTCGGCTCAAAAGGCTTTTCTACCATTTTTGATGTACTTGCTTGAACTTGCTCGGGAGTTGCTTCTTGAGCAAGTATTTGTCGGCCGAATAGCACGGCAGTGATCAGTAATATCAGCCACAACTTATAGCAACAATTCATACCATATTCTCCTTATTGAAATGCTAAATGATTCGCTGCAGGCCTCTTTATTGCCTTGTATGCATGATGACAAAACAATGATGCATCCTGCCATCTGCTAATTAAGTGATTTGGAATCTTGATTGCTATACAACGAGATAACTTTCCCTCGTAGTTCATACCGGAAACGTAGAGAAAAAGAAAGCGATCGTATAATTTGAGATAAGGACTCATTACCGTATGTGGCAACGATATGTCTATTCAACAGGTTAGGATCATGAACTTCAAAGGCCACATCGTACTTGCGCGAAAGTTGCTCAATAACTTCTGCTAATGTTGCATTATCAAATACCATCTGGTTTTTCAGCCATGCTAAATATTTATCTGTCCTTATTGCTTCTGCTGTTGTTGGGTGGCCGTCTTTAATAACGCAGCTCATTTGATTACGATTTAACATTACCACATCTTTTTGATGGGTTCCTGTAAATGCGACTTGTCCTTCGGACACAACCACCTGTGTCTTATTGTCTTCTGAATATGATGTAACATTAAAAATCGTTCCCAATACACGTATATTTGCATTGGCAGTATGTACGATGAACGGAGAAGATTCATTGTGGGCGACTTCAAAAAATCCTTCTCCATCCAAAAAGACCTCACGTTTCTCCTTTGCGAACATAACAGGAAACCGAACTTTGGTTGCAGAATTTAAATGGATGCTTGTGCCGTCACTTAGCAAAAGTGTGGATCTCTCTCCTTTTTGCGTATAATATTCCTGATATGTTGATTGATACGCTAACTCTCTTTTCAGTTGAAGCTGCTTGAAATAAACTGTTGTCCCAACTGTACTACCAAAAATCAATATTACAATTATAGCCAGCCTAAAAACATACTGAAAAGATGATCTATTTGTACCAAAGCACCATTGCATTACTGAAAGAACTAGCCGTCGGATAATGTTCATATCTGATCTTGGTTTAACTTCATCAAGCGGTTTAGCTTGAGAAAGCGCTAAACCCGCTTTGGATGCAAATTTATTCCACAGTTCGTCTTCATTCCATCGTGTTAAATCGATGTGTGATTCATGAAGCAATTGTTCCAATGTTCGCAAGAGTTGTTGATTAGTAGCATCTTTCTTCAACCAGTGTTCTACTTTCTGTTTTTCTTCATAAGTTTCTTCGCCTAAAATGTATCTGATGAAGAAGCGAAGGGTTTGCGGATTGTTGCTCATTGGATCCCCATTTTAATTATTATGGAATTATCTATTCGGTCGTGTATATAAGACAATTGAGTCAGAAGAATTCCCTATAGGGAAAATTTAGGATATTAGATTTATTTGTAGTGGAGGGCAGATCGGAGACTTTTTACAGCGTGAACCATTTGTGCATCTACGGTTTTTACGGATATTTCAAGTATTTCTGCGATTTCTGCATATTTCATATTGAAATATCGACTTAAGATAAAAATAATTCTACAACGTTCAGGGATTTTTTCTAATGCTTGTGTTATTAATGTATCTAATTCCTGATGTTCTGCAATTTCGTGGGGCGTAGCCGAGGGGATGGAGAACAGTTTTGAATATGCGTCTGAACTTTTCTGATCTATCGTTCGATGTTTCAAGAAGTTAAACGAATGATTACGTGTTGAAGTAAAAAGATATGTCTTTAGGAGTCCTTCAATTCGAATAGTTTCCCTGCGTTCCCAGAGCAGAAGAAATAAATTCTGCACAATGTCTTCAGCTGCATCATAGGACTTCACATAATACGCAGCAAATGAGCAAAGTTCTTTCACATATGACCGATAAATTTTTTCAAACGCTGCTGTATCACCTTTAACTGCTCTTTCGAAAAGTCGTTTTTCCTCTTCTACAGATAATCGATCTTGTTTTGTTGAGTAATTAGTGATCATGTTTAATGGGAAAATCAAGTGTGTTCACATGTTGAAGCAATGTCAAGATTCTTAACGTGCAAGATAAATAATTTCTGTTCATTTAGCAATTTGATAATAATTTTTGGTGGTGGCGTTATAACAAGTGCTCAGAGTAATAGAATAAAATGACCATTCACCTCCATTTGTATTTAAGTCATATATTATTGCGACTGTGAATTCCCTGAAAAAGAATTCGTTCAATGCTTTTTTTGTGAGACACCAACGCACCATTTTCCATAGACATTGGAGTCTATCTCTTCTTCGAGATGAATATCACGGTGCTTGGTTAGATGTATTCATTGCAGCGAGCCGGCTTCCATCAATTGCACCGGACCAAATAGCCCGGATTCCATCAACGGCGTATTCACCTTCAAATTGCGGATGTTCGTTCTTGTCAGGCGTTGGTCTGGTGGCAGACTCGCATCACCGATAATACGGTTGGGCCAGAAATTTACAACCTCTATTTCAAGCCGGTTCGCGCCGGGTTTCACAGCTTCGGTAATGTCCACACGGAACGGTGGAGTCCAGACGACGCCGCGGGACTGGCCGTTCACCTTCACTTCGGCGAGTTCCCGCACGTTGCCTAAATCCAGCCAGAGTTTTGATGTCGGATTGCGAGTTGTGGATTGTGGAAAATTAAAAGATTTTTCATAGATCGCTGTTCCGGAATAATACTTGATTCCCGGTTCAGGTCGCGTCGTCCAGCTCGTGAGCGAATCAAACTGCGCAGACACCGGCCCGCCCCATTTCGAATTGAAATGCACTATCCACGAGCCGGAAATTTCCGATAGAAGTGAAAGATTATCGCTGTTGTTTTTCGCCGTCGCTGGATGTGCCGCGGAAGTCACACGGAACACGACGAACCATGAGCCGCACGGATTGAAATCCAGCGGAACGACGGTGCGTCCGTTCTTCTCTTCGTAAGCTGAGGCAAATCTGTGTTCACCGTTCAATGGATTCCACAGTTCCGGTACTTTGCCGGCAACACGGAAAGCACAATCCACTGAAACCGCGTTGGCTGAATGGTTGGCGACGAAATAAATTTCCACGTCGTCTAACGTGCGGTGGATGTAATCAAAATTGGTTGAGAGTTGAGGGTTGAGAGTTGTGAGGAATTCGCAGTCTGGTGGCACGCCGTCCGACTGCAAAACTTCGCGCACAGTTTTGTCGGCGATGACACGCCCGGAACCGACCTTGCCATTCCACAATTCATCAGCAAGATTGGTGATTTCGGCGTCGCAGCTGGGATAATCCTGAAGCGTTTCGCCTTTCACCGGTTTCGGACCGATGACGGTTGCGCCAGCGGCGACGAGTTCCTTTAATTTTTTCAGCACTGGCAGCGAAATCACGTCGTGGTTCACCAAAACCAGGACGCGATAACTCATACCGTCGGGCAGAACGATTCTACCGTCGCGTGCGCTCGCGCGAGTGAGCAGCGCCTCCTCGGTGATGTCATCGTAATCGTAACCGGGCAAGATGTGTGCAGGATCGGATTTTTTAAGCTGCTCGAAATTCGGAACGTGGTCGCCGTAATAATAGACGACGTCAGCGACGAACAAGCCCTGCTGAAGCATCCATTGACAGCGGTTAATGTAGCTGAAGAATGGCGCGGATTTTTCCCACCAGGTTACTTTCGGGTTCAAGTGTGTTCCGGCGAAATATTGTTGGCCGGGAACACCAGTCGAATCGGGCGAACAGACGAACGCGTGCCAGACAAGCCGGTTCATGCCCTCGCTGAGTGCCATGTCGAACGACGGTTTCAAATTGTCGCTTAGCCGTTCCTGCCAGTTCGGGCCGATGGTGGTGAAGCCTTCATCCTGCGTGATATTGTGTCCGTAAGTGTGCGCGGCGGACGCGGGCTGTTTGACGAAGAAACGATTTTCATCGCCGATGCGGTGTTCCCACGACCAGGCCCAAAATTCGCTCATCGGCACATCGTCCCAGCCGAGATCGCGCTGCGCGTCAATCGGCACTGCGTGCGGCCCGCCGGACTCGGGATGAATTTCGAGGCCATGCTTATGAGCATTGTCCCGGAAGAGACGGTAATGATTGTCAATCGTCAGGTCGCCAAGCGTTTTGCGGAAATCAAAAAGAAAACGGTCGCTCTCCTCTCGGCTGTTCACGATGCGTCCGGCGATGACTGGCAGCCACGGAACCGGGTCGTAGCCGCGACGCTTTTGAAATTCTGCTCGCAATGTCGGCGTCCAATTGACGGCCTCGACTTCCCAACTATCGGTGTGGAGATATTTTAGGGTTTTGCCAACGAGAATATCGGCGTCACCGATGAGTGGCTCGACCACGGCGTCCCAATAACGCTCGAACGCACCGGCATCATAAACGTCCAGCGCAAATCCACCCCAGCCCTCACTGCTGGTCGAGACGTAGGAATGATCTCCAATCGTATAGCCGAAGCGGAGAATCTGCCAGTCGCCCGCCGGAACATCCCATTTGAGCGTGCCGGTGGCATCGAGCTTGGAAGTCAGATCAATCACATCTGCCACGTTGGCGTCTTGCTCGCCGGGTGTGGCGGGAATTTCCTGAAACAGCGGCGTGGTGTTCGGCGAAGAAAACGGTTCGAGCGTTTTGAGCAAAGCCTTCTCGCGCCAGTTTTGAAGTGGCTTGTGCACCACCTGAACCGTCCGGATGCAATAGGCGACGATATAACTGTCGCGGTAATAATTTTCCCGGCTTTGTGGCACGGGCAACGCATCGGTAAAATTTGTTGGTCCAGTCACGCGCAATTCCGACCAAACCAGTTTTTTTGCTGCGTCATCCGCGGTGACGATCGGGCCACCGAGGTTCCAGCCGCTCTGTATGTTCAGGCTCATTTCAAGGCCGAGCCGGTCGGCCTCGTGCAACGCATGTTTGTAAAGCTCGCGCCATTCGGGAGTGAAAAAGGTCGGTCCGTGCGGCACCTGAGCATTGCCCCACTGGTCTGCGCCGCCGGCATCAATGAGAACTGCGCCGCCGAAGCCCTTGGCTTTCATCTCTTCGAGATCGTTCGTGATGGATTTCTTGGTGACGTTACCATTCAACCACCACCAATAGGCGCGGAGACGCGCGGCGTTGGGCGGATTGCTCCAACCGGTTTCCAGTGCAGACTGGGCTAGCGCTTCGCCACAGGAAAGCGAAAGAAAAAGCAGTGACAACGCCACTGCTGAAAAAACGGGGAAAAATCGTGAGTGAAAATTTTTCTGACAAAGAAAACACAAATTAAATGGCAGGGATATCTTTGAATTATTGATGAGCATAGATTAAATCTTTCGACTATCTCTTTTACACAACGATGCGGATTTTACTATTCCTTAATTATTGAGCAGATTCAACGGGCTGCCGACATCGCTTGAATGATTGGAGTATCGTTGGCCAATGTGTCTTTCTGGGACAGTTTGCCGCTGTAACCCGAAATGACCGACGTTAACACAAGCAGCAATAGACCCGCCGTCAATAATATTTTTGTCTTACGACTGGTACCCTTCCACTCACCTAAAATAATGCCGATAATCGAACCGAACAATATTTGGCAAGCCATTAACAGCGCCCATCCAACATAAGCTGTCGGACCCATAGCAGGTTCACCTGTCTTGAAGCAAACGAACTGTGAACACCAGACAGCCCCTGCAATGCCCGCGAATATCAGGTTAGCCAATAACGGAGTTTCGGTTTTAATATAGTCCTTAATAGTTTTATTCTTGATGTTGAGATACAAGCACCATAGAAAATTCACAGTCAATCCGCCGAGAAGCACAACCACTAGCACGGGCATCCCAGCCCAAGTCATCGACGTAGTAGGCATTGTAGTCAAAGCAAGCTCCTGAATTTTTGGTCCACCCACAAGACCAAGCCCCATGGCCGAACTCATCAGGCCAGAAAACAGCGCCGCTATTAGGCCCTTTTTAAAATCGAATTCAGCCACACCTTGCTTCTTTTGCGCATCCGATAGCTCCTTCTCCTTCGACATTCCAGCTATACCGATCAGAACGATGCCAATTAGTGAAATCAGTACGCCGACAAATGAAACAATACCAGCGCTTGATTCGAACAAGCTTCCGAATTCACCCCTGATCAGCTTGGGAATTAATGTACCGGCTGCGGAACAGATGCCGCATCCGAATGCCAAGCCAAGACCAACGCCGAGGTAGCGTATCATCAAGCCCCACGTAAGTCCACCTATTCCCCAAGCAGCGCCGCATAAGTAACAATAAATTATTTCATTCGTGGGAGCCGCTTTGAGAACTGAAAACACGTTCGGCGATACTGCAAACGTAATAGCCCATGGCACGATCAATAAACCAAACAGAGCATAAATAAGCCAGTAGCTTTCCCATGCCCAGCTCTTAACTTTTTTAAAAGGAAGATAAAAGACTGCGCCTGCAAGTCCACCGAGTGCAAAAATAAATACGCCCAGAGACGGATTGGTTGCTGCATTTGCTAAGTCATTCATATAAAGTCCTTTCTTTCTCCAAACTATATGCGTTTTGAAAGTATATTGGCTTCGTACTTTTT
>JBEKLV010000370.1:0-2688 GCA_050008835.1 Bacteroidota bacterium
GACCAACCAGTTCGTTCCAACAGGAACATTCTGCTGACTGCAGTCATAATCCCACACGGTAGAGAACGGCATGGTTTTTAATTCTTCCATCAACGCAAGACGGGAAGTGAAATCTCCTTCGGCTTCCAATGTTGCGAGTTTTTCACTCGGTTCGAGTAGGGCAAAACATAGGGCTCTCAGCATATTGCGCATACCTATCACCCACGCAGCTACCCGGTTGATACTCGCGTCAAAATAATCAAGGCCGATGTGTGTACGCGCGAGATAATTCCCACGTACTAGTTCCTGCGCAATAGCAATCAATTCGTCGTTCAGGACAATGACATGATCGCTATCCCAGCGGACACCGCGACTAACATGCAGAAGAATTTCATCGACAAATGTGAGCACCGATGATATTTTGTCTGATACGGACTCTGTCGGATGGTAATGGCCAGCATCAAGGGTTACAAGTTTCCCATTCTTCGCGGCATAAGCCAGATAGAATTCGTGGGAACCCACAGTGTAGCTTTCGACACCAACACCGAACAGCTTACCCTCAATAGCATCGAGGTTGTATTTGGGGTTGAGTTTTTCGGCAAACACCTGGTCGAGTGCTTCTTTCAGACGTTCACGCGGACCCTTGCGATCAGCCGGTGTATCTTTCATACCATCAGGAATCCAAATATTGGTAATCGTAGGGGTGCCTAACGCCTTTCCCATTGCCGCGCCAACTTTTCGGCAAGCAATGCAATGGTCGATCCAGAATTGACGCACGGATTTATCTTTATGTGACAAAGTAAATCCATCTGCGGCTTTAGGATGTGCAAAACAAGTCGGATTGAAATCCATGCCAATGCCGAGCGACTTGGCCCATTCAATCCAACTTTTATAATGCTCTGGCTTGAGTTTATCGCGGTCAACTTTTTTGCCAGCGGGAAATTCCACGTAGAATGAATGAAGATTGAGTCTATGTTTTCCCGGAATGAGAGTAAATGCCTTTTCAATATCGGCTTTTAATTCAATAGGGTTGCGTGCCTTGCCGGGATAATTACCGGTTACAGCCAAGCCGCCGCCGAGGTCTGATCCCATGCTTTCGAAACCACCTACATCGTCTCCCTGCCAGCAGTGCATGGAAACAGGAATGGTTTTCAATTTGGCGATGGCTCTGTCTGTGTCAACACCAATCTCCGCGTATCTTTCTTTTGCAACTTGATATTGCTGTTCGATTGTTTTCATAAGATGTCCTTATATGAATAATGATTTATATTTGTGGACCACATCGTTCCCTTTTAAATAACTAATCTTACGTACAATTACTTAACATACTTTCACAACTTCCATATTTAACAATTGTCCCAGCTTCTCAATTTTTGAACTGATGTGGCCTATTCCGACAGCACAATGATGTGCTGGGCCTTGACTATTCCAGTTGTTCACAAAATTTCTTGCACCTATCGCGAATTTATATCTGCTGTTGGTATTTCCAATCTGCAATATGGCGCCGGGGACTGACTCACCTTCGGCGACAAGAAGCATCAACGTGCCGCCCTTCTTTTCTACAACAGACAAAAGCGTTACCGGGCCATTCTTTACCGACATCTCTATCGATATCCCTTTGCCAACTTTACCATGATATACACCTAACGGACGCACTTTTGCTTTACCCTCCGCAATTGTAATATGCCCCGGGCCATCATGCCCCATCAATATAACATCGTCTTTAAAATCCATTGCATAATATTCAGTAAATGAACCGCCCACACCAAAGGTGTCCATAATTTTCATTGCCTGAACGTTTTTAATTTCATACTCGCCGGCTACAGGAATACCTTTGGCTGTTAATAGAGAGTTACCCAAGATGATAGAACTGATTGTCTCTTCGTTCTCAACATTGCCGGTACCGCTATAGTAATAAGCGATAGATCCCAATTGATGCTGCTCAACTAATTTATCAAGCGCTACCGAAGTAATAGCTGCTTTTTCGAGTTCATCTGGAGGACAATCACTCTGCACATCAAAAATCTCAGAAAATAATTTAAGCCTCTCACTTATTTCCACAGGTGTTATCTTTTTGCGAAGGCTTGCTAATTCTTCTACTTCTAACAATTCAATATGCCCGCCAAAGTGCGCGTATTGTTGTGTCAGGTCTGAATATATATCCAGCATGCCACTATAATAGTGACCCATACAACCCATCCGGTTGTAAAACATGGTATTGGCAACCTTCGCAGCTTCAACCCACTCTGTTATTTCTTTCCAGCATTCTGGATCATCATGCAGCATTCCTGTTATCTGGTGAAACTTTATTCCTACGCGATTAAAAACATTTGCAATTTCCGGCACCGGGCAGGCAGAACAATGAGCAAGCCATTCGCCTGTCATTGTTGTCCGGTCAGTCATAGCATTAAAGGAAGTATAATCAATCGCTGCTTCAGGGCTCAGGTTAAGTATAATGACAGGTACTTTTGCTCGCTGTACGACCGGCAATACTGTGGATGACAATGCATACGTGGTAACATACAAGAAGATTAAATCAACATCTTCCGTTTTGAATAGCTTACCTGCGGCAAAAGCTTTATCAGGTGTATCTACCAACCCTGCGTTGACAATGGCAGGATGAATACTTGAAAGGTTCTGCTCAACTATATCGAGGTATCCCTTTAGCCGCTTTTTTAAGCCGGCAAATTGTGCCCAATAAATATCAAG
>JBEKLV010000371.1:0-2658 GCA_050008835.1 Bacteroidota bacterium
TTTAAATATCAACATTAACTTAGCTAAATATTATTTTTTATTTGAAGTCCAAACACCTTGCCCACGTTGCGTTTTATAAACTCCATTTCCATTATTTCCTTTCATCGTTCCAGAAAGAAACCCTATTCTATTACCAGACAACAATATATATCCAGTAACTTCTCCGGTTTCACTTACTTCACCTGAAATATAATTTGTGAAAGTGTGAGAATCCGTATTCACTTCGATAGTTACGCCAAATTGACCGTCTTGGTCTATTTTCCATTCGGTCGAGCCAGAATATATTCCTTCATATGCAAAACTCCATGTACCAGCAAAAGGACTAATTTGGTTCTGTGATGAGTTTTTGCTACTACTACAACCTAGAAAAATGTTTGCTGAACAAAAAACAAATATTATGAAATATGATTTATGCATGTGTTATGTTCATTTTGTAATAAAAAAACCTAACGGATGGCAGCTAGGCTGCCGCACTGATAACTTTCATATTGTGCTACACAAACCGAGATTGTCCATAAAACGGTTGTTATTAAAACGCTAAACTTATGCGCGCCATGCAAAATATACCAACGCTCATCTGGTCAGCTTGAACTGCTGGTTAGGGCGCAACAGAAATTAATTTGATGTATTCAATTTTCTTTTGGCTCAATTGGCAATCGATTTAAATTCCTAACAAAACGCGTGAGATTGAAATCCTCTTTTTTCTTCATTATCCAGAATGTTTCTGCGACGATTGCTTGCGCTATGAGTTTCTTAGCATCCAATTCGCTAAAACCTTCGCTCTTCAATCGGTCAAATGTAGCTCGTGTTTCTGGTGGATCATTATCTCGTAGTTGGTTTTCGACGACTTCCATGTAAGCGGCGTAGAGCACAGGATTTGTTTTTACTTTTTTCATTTTGATTGCCTTTATTCGTTGCGCCCTAACAGACCAGTGCTAAGCTGCGGCAACGAGGAGCCGCAAGTTGCTGATAACGAAATAAGTTTTATACTGAAAACTAAATTAATAAAAACTTAAGTTATGAGGTACAAAGAACGTAATAATAAAAACTATAACCCTATACACGCCATGCTTAACGTACCCATTTACCCGCCATGCTTTATCTTTTGGCGGGCGCTGATTCCGTCAGCTTGAGTTGCTGGTTAGGCGGCTTGCTTTTGTATCTTCATTTTCTCATGATAGAAGCCAGCGTAAAGCATTTTCATAATCATTAAATGCACTTATTTGGAAACCACGGTTATTCGAACACGTCGCAAGGAATGAAGCAGGATCGAAATTGATCCCCGGCAAAACGAGGATCGCTACTTTTTTCCGAAAAGTATTACCATGCTCGATAAGTTGTGATGCTAATTGATATAAATCTATCGTTGACATTTCCCATTGCGTGTTGCGAAAATCAATTAATAGATCGTAATCTACTGGTTGATGTTCATCTTTGGCTATATCCACGAGGAGTTGTCTGCTTGTGGTGATGTCGATTTTTCCCTCAGGAGTCACTTCAAGAAATTCCGTTACGGTAACAATCTTGATCTTAGTTGCCATTTGAGACTCCTTATAAGGTATTTAAAGCGACCTAACGGATGGCAGCTAAGCTGCGACAACGTGAACTTTCAATTTGCACTGAACGAGCCAAGTTCATTCTGAAAAGTTTATTATTAAACATCTAAACCTCTATTAGCCATGCTTAAAATACCCACGCCTGCCCGCCGTCTTTTTGGCGGGCTCATCCCGTCAGCTTGAGCGCCTGGTTAGGTGGCAGAATATTTTTGTTACTAAAAAGCATTGTTTTAACGCGTAGTCTTTGGCCATGATATACATGTCTGTTTTCAAACTTTCTTAAATATTTGATGGTTGACTCAATTCCTTGCAAAGTGTTTTCTAAATCCTCATCATATTTTGTTTCATGTTCTTCAGCTCGACTCAGCCATTTGTAATGTACATAGGAGTTTCTTAAATCCATCAAATGGAGAATTCGGGTATAATGAGATTGTTTTATGGATGGTACACCCAGCAATTTGAGTAACCAGGTAAGCTTGGCCCTTATATTTAACTCTCTAATAATTTGCTGCAAATCATCAATATTGATTTTATTTCGTTGACCAATCGTAACTATAATATGGTTAATCCAATGTTCAATCCATATAGCATACAGTGTACAAGAGAGCTCATTGTCATTTGCCTCTCTATACCTTCTAGCTTCTTTAAGAAGAGAGGGACGGAAATCACTTTGAAAAACAATGATTCTTCGTTTCTTTGATCGTATTATTTTGAGAAAATCAACAATCTGTTCCTTAAGTTGTTCATTTGTTTTTCCTCTTGGATCAATTTTACCATCTCTAATTGCACCCTCAAGAAAATCTCGTATTAAAGAACGCCACAACAAAATACCTCTCTTTGTTGCGACAAATTTCTCAATCCACTTCTTATCTTCAGTCGTCAATGAAGACTTAGCCATAGAATTATAAATTATCCTTGATTATTCTGCCACCTAACGGACTGGCGCTAAGTCCCGATTCGATCTTCGATCGAATCCAGGATCCCGTACAGCGGGACTGCGGCGCTGATAAGTTTCGTAATACACTAAACAGGCGGAGCCCCATAACTGTAATCCCGCTTTGCGGGATTTCTATTTCTATAGCTCATTCACTGTACTTTCAAA
>JBEKLV010000372.1:0-2655 GCA_050008835.1 Bacteroidota bacterium
ATTTCCGGCCACGACAAGCGCACATTGTTGATGAACATGGAAATATTCAAGGTGTTGTAACGCTGTTGCAAGATGTAACGCGATTCAAAGACCTTGATCGGATGAAATCTGAATTTATTGCCACAGTTTCTCATGAACTTCGCACACCATTAACGTCATTAAGCATGGGCATCGACATCCTTTCGCAGGGAGTTGTAGGATCCGTGAACCAGCGCCAGAAAGATCTGCTTGTGGCAGCAAAAGATGATTCTGAACGATTACGAAAATTAGTAAAAGAATTGCTGGATCTTTCCAAGCTTGAATCCGGTAAATACGAATTGAAAAAAGAACTTGTCGATTTCCGCCGGCTTGTGGCGGACGCTGTGCGACCCCTGCGTCTTCCGTTTGAGGAAAAGCAGATTCACTTGGAGCTTAATATTCCGGAGCATTTGCCTGCTCTTTCTGCCGATCCCAATCAGCTTACATGGGTCGTAACGAACTTATTGAGCAATGCACTTCGCTATACTGACATAGGTGGCAAAGTTCAATTGACTGCCAAGGAAGAGAAAGAAGGGCTTTTTGTAACGGTTACTGATACAGGGCATGGAATTTCACAAGAGAATTTAGAAACGGTCTTCGATAAATTTGTCCAAGTGAAAAGCTCAACTGAGACAACACCCGGCAGCGTCGGGTTGGGGTTGGCAATTGCGCGAGAAGTAGTGGAAGCCCATGGGGGACGAATCTGGGTCGAAAGTCAAGTGGGAGTTGGCAGCACATTTTTCTTCACTTTTCCCACAGTACTGCAAGCCGAGGCATAGGTCGTATGCAGCAGCAAAAACCAAAAGTACTCGTTGTAGACGATGAGAAGAATATTCTCAATACAATCGGTATCTGTTTAGAATCGATTGGTATTGATGCAACGCTCTGTGCCAAACCGCAAGATGTATTGCACTTGCTGCAAGAAAATATATTTGATATCGCTTTTGTCGATTTGAAAATGTCGCCGATGGATGGTATTGAAGTCCTTGCAGAGATAAAGCAATATTCGCCCAGCACGACAGTCGTTATTATGACCGCACACGGTTCAGTTGATACCGCGGTGACCGCAATAAAAAAAGGGGCATATGATTATCTACTGAAACCATTTGATTTTGAGGAATTGAAATTATTTACACAGAAGGTTCTTTCTCATCATCAGCTCATTCATGAAGTAGCTGAACTTCGTGAAGAACTTGCCTCAATGCAGGGTAGCGGTGAAATCATCACGCGCAACCGTACAATGATTGAACAGCTTGATATTGCAGCACGTGTTGCCGAAAGTACAATTAGTATCCTGGTTGAAGGAGAAAGCGGCACCGGAAAAGAATTAGTAGCGCATTACATTCATCAGAAAAGTAATCGTGCTGATAAACCGTTTGTTAAAGTGAACTGCGCGGCGATTCCGGAACAGCTTTTAGAGAGCGAACTATTTGGACATGTTCGGGGAGCGTTCACCGGTGCGTTGAAGGATCGGCAGGGCCGGTTTGAAATGGCAGACGGCGGAACAATATTCTTAGATGAAATTGGTGAGTTGCCATCATCCATCCAATCTAAACTTTTACGCATTCTGCAAACGAAGGACTTCGAGCGTGTCGGTGAAAATATGACGCGCAAAGTAGACGTACGTGTGATTTCTGCAACAAATCGCAATTTAGACGAAGCGTTGAAAGAAGGAAGTTTCCGTGAAGATCTTTTCTATCGTTTGAATGGAGTTCGAGTAAAACTACCGCCTCTTCGAGAAAGGCCGGAAGACGTACCGTTGCTCATTCACCACTTTCTCAAGAAAATTTCAAAAGAGCGTGATATAGAAATTGCGCCGGAAGCTGATAAAATTCTGAAGGCATATCGTTGGAGCGGCAATGTTCGGGAGTTGGAAAACGCAATCGAGCGTGCGGCGCTCCTTGCTGCAAATGGCATCATCGAGCCGGTACATTTATCGGAAGAAATTCGTGGAAGGACTGAAACAAATGTCCTCTCTTTGGAAGAAACCGAAAAAGTACAAATCAAAAAAGTTCTGCAAATTGCAAAAGATTTCGATGAAGCAGCAGCCATTTTAGGTATTGATCGAGCAACTCTTTGGAAGAAGAGAAAAAAATTCAATCTATAGATTAATTCTCATCGGAAGAAATCAACTATTTTAAACACGCTAGCGTTTTTCTGTCCAATCTTCCTTATTCCATTGCAAAACTAGCGTTGCGTTTTACAACGTGGATATGCTAAGCAATAATAAGCGAAAGAAGGGATTTGTGTATAAGAGCAAATATTGCGTTGCCTTTCGCAACATGAGAGAAATACAATGTGTCTAATTCTCTTGATTTTATCTGAAAATTGAGGTGATAAATGGACAACTATTGGCATCATATTTGAGTAACCCGATAAGGAAATTAGTTTTTAAACTGAAAAGCCGAGGAAACAACATGGCTACAAAACTTACTACACTTAACAATCTTGATATAGCCGTGCTTGAGCCGCGTGGTTCGCTCATTGGCGGTGAAGAGACAGACGAGTTAAAAGCTAAGGCCAAGGATTTAGTTGAACAGGGGAATAAAAAACTTGTGCTCGATCTTGGCAGCATTACTTATATGAATAGTTCTGGAATTGGTGCACTCGTAGGTATCCATTCTATGTATCAAAAGG
>JBEKLV010000373.1:0-2638 GCA_050008835.1 Bacteroidota bacterium
TTTGTTTGAATACATTGAGTCCCGCATTTCAGTTTAATCATATAAAGTAGAAGGGGACTGTTATAGATCAATTAGCAGAAAGGAAATTCAATAATAATCATACTGGTATATCGAGTACCAATAACATTATCTAATTGAAGAATACATGCCAGATGCATTCCATGCATTTTGGAGAGTATTACACGAGCAATTCCTTGAAGAATTATTATTTTATATCAGTGTTTTCCTTTCGCCTAATTGTTCAATCCGAGAACAAATTAATCCTACTGCAATATTTACTTTAACCTTAAATATATGATGTTAATCTAGAAAAAGAGCAATATGTTACGTACTGAAATAACTCTTGGTGTTGATATTGGTGGTACTAACACGGTTTTTGGTTATGTAGATCGAAAAGGGAGATGTCTAGCAAGTACAACTATTCCAACCAATGCACATCAATCAGCTGAGTTGTTCTTTGAACGGCTCCATGAAAATGCTGAGGAACTTCTTAAGACCATTTATGAAAAGTGCAAGTTGGTCGGTATAGGCATTGGTGCACCAAACGCAAACTACTATACTAGAACAATCGAACATCCACCCAATTTAAGTTGGGAGTATGTTAATGTTTTAGCTGAAATGGATAAGTATTACAACGTACCTGTAGCAACAACAAATGATGCAAATGCTGCAGCGCTTGGTGAAATGTTCTTTGGCATTGCCCAAGGCATGAGAGATTTCATTGTTATCACGTTAGGTACCGGACTTGGTAGTGGTATAGTAGCGAATGGCGAATTGATTTATGGTGCGGATGGTAATGCCGGAGAAATAGGGCATACTATGGTAGATCCCAATGGACGGGAATGTGGCTGTGGTCGTCGGGGTTGTCTTGAGACATATGCCTCTGCTACTGGAATATGCCGGACTGTACAAGAGCTCATATGCAATACCAAAGAGCCAAGCGATCTTCGTAGTATAAGTTTCGAACAATTGACATCCAAGATAGTCTATGATGCAGCACAACGCGGTGATCGGCTAGCATTGGAAGCCTTTGATTATACAGGAAAAATTCTTGGCATGAAGCTCTCCGAATCCGTAGCATATTTAAGCCCAGAGGCTATTATTTTCTTTGGTGGTCTCGCCGCTGCGGGGGAGCTTATTTTCAAACCTGTAAAACAATCAATGGAAGAACATTTACTCGCCATTTTTAAAAATAAGGTGAGACTGCTTCCCTCTGGATTAGCCGAGAGTAATACGGCAGTTCTTGGTGCAAGTGCGTTGATTTGGAATGATTTGAAAAAAGGAAGACAACACCCCCTCATGAAAAAAGTTTTCGACAAATGATTTCTTAAGATTATTTTTTTCAATTTGATTTTTGTTCGATCCTAATAATCACCTATATTTAATAAACTCTCAGATGTTTTTGGATTACGGGGCCAGGATATAGCAAAATAAATGTAGCGTGTTTCCCCCCACTTAGAATCTAATTCCTTCTCGTTCTAATTAAAAGGATTCCCTCGACACATCGCTGGGTTCTTCATTCTTTGTACGCTTTCTGCCTGCCTTGCCTTTGGCGGGATTTCGCAAATCGTGCTCAGATTGAAATTCGCATCCATTTACTATAGAAAATCTATCGGGATATTATATGGCATATAATTATTTCTTGCATATTTTATAGCTTGCTATTTCTAAAAGCCTAACATTACAGGTTCAAGTCGGAGTCATGAAAAAAGAGCCGAAACTTTTCAGAATCGGCCTTTCCCGTAACGGAGGAGGGATTCGAACCCTCGATCTGTGGATTATATCCTTCCTTGGAAAAATATGATGGTAGAAGATAGGAGCTTCTAACCAGAATTATTGATATTTCACTTCTGCGAAAATTCTTTTAAAGATTAATACGTTTAACCTTTCGTTTACTAATAGTGTGCTCACACTTTTCGACGAGAGGGAAATAAAAGGAATTCTTTTACGACGAAAGGATAAGTGAGACCATAATCCATTTTCAGCACTTGACAAATTACGAATGAATTATTATACTCATCCACAATTCATCTGCTAACAGTGTGCTAACACTCATAGATGAAATGGTGAAAAAAGTATTGAATTCTTTGTGAATTCGATAGAATTTTAGCACAGGGTCGGTCTGAAAATCCATGTGTCGGGGGTTCAATTCCCTCCCTGTCCACCAGAAAAGCGTTCACGTTCGTAGATGCCTTTTTTTGTACCCTGCCTTTGTACGCAATCCTGTACCTAAAAAGATTATGACGCGTTAAGATCGCTGTGCTCGTTAAGATTTATGAGCAGGGGAGTGGACTCTATGTCCATGTGTCGAACTATATCGGTAACTCACAGACTGAAGGATCTGAGTGTGCGAAGCTTGACATATGAGTGATAAAAAGGTTGACGAAGATATAGGCAGGTTAAGTTGAAGCCAAAGAGGGAGAGGAACGCTTCGGATAGTGAAATCTGAGAAGGGAATGAAGCCTTTCTGAAAGGATTCCATTCACATTTAATAATTCTTCCTTTGTTTTTCAAGCAAAATTGATTTTAGCATTTCATTCGATTACATTATTGGCACTAATCGATACCCAGAGTTGCACATTTCGAAGAGGGTTCAATAAAGAGAGGTATTTATTGGATGAAGTGTGTGTCATATCAT
>JBEKLV010000374.1:0-2623 GCA_050008835.1 Bacteroidota bacterium
ACAATGCACGGCTGAAACTTCGAATCCACCAGCAACGCATTATGGATTATGTTAAACGCGGAGGAACATATGTAGTTCAATATGTCACCGCGCAAAGAATTGAGTCGGAGAATATTGGACCGTATCCATTGAATATCTCGCGAGATCGGGTCGCCGAAGAAGATGCTAAAATCACTTTCGTGAACCGGAATCATCCTTTGTTGACAACGCCCAACAAAATCACTGAGGAAGATTTCAAGGGATGGATTCAGGAACGAGGACTGTATTTTGCCGATCATTGGGACACAAAGTATGACTCAGTTATTAGTTGCCACGATACAAACGAACCGGATCGGGCAGGCGGTTTATTGACGACAAAGTATGGAAAAGGATATTATGTGTTTTGTGCCTACGCATTCTTCCGTCAATTGCCTGCAGGTGTGGAAGGGGCGTATCGTTTATTTGCCAATATTCTCTCACTGCAAGGTGATCGTCTGCGAACACCGAAGGCAGCACATCGTTAAAAACAAACGCCAACAACTCAGGACGAAACTGAACGATGGAACACTTGAATTCTGATGAAGTCGTCAGCGAAGAGAAGCCACCCATTTTAGGCTCATGGAAAAAAATCTATCTCGTCGTTCTTCTCAATTTATTAGTATTGATAATTCTTTTCTATTCCTTTTCCGAAGCGTTTAAATGAGACGACTCGACTGGATTGTGCTTGCAACAACCCTCCTATTCATCGTCCTCTATGGGATATGGAAAGGACGGGGAAGCCGAAACATCAAGGGCTTCCTATTAGCAGACAGGTCGATGAAATGGTACACAGTTGCACTCGCAATTATGGCAACGCAGGCAAGTGCTATTACCTTCACATCAACTCCGGGTCAGGCGTATGCAGACGGGATGCGATTTGTGCAGTTCTATTTTGGCTTGCCAATAGCGATGGTAATTCTCTGCATCACTGCCGTTCCTATTTTCCACAAACTCGGAGTTTATACAGCTTACGAATATCTTGAAAAACGTTTCGATGCAAAAACCAGAGTGTTGACAACCCTGATCTTCCTCGTCTCACGAGGAATCGCTGCCGGAATAACAATATATGCACCATCACTTGTTCTTTCCGTTATGCTTGGTATGGACATAAGGATTACCTCTATTATCATCGGTGGTCTGGTCATTATCTATACAACTTCCGGAGGTGTCAAAGCTGTTAACTATACAGATTTTTTTCAACTCATCATAGTTATGGCGGGAATGTGTATCGCTCTCGGAGTTGCTCTTCACTTGCTTCCCAATGAAATCTCTTTCACCGACGCCCTTTCTGTCTCCGCTGTAATGGGAAAGCTGAATACTGTCGATTTCTCTTTCGATTTCAGCAACCGATATAATGTTTGGTCGGGCATTATTGGTGGTATGTTCGTTGCGCTTGCCTATTTCGGAACGGATCAGTCGCAGGTTCAGCGGTATTTGACCGGTGAATCGATCACGCAAAGTCGTCTTGCGCTCTTGTTCAACGGTTTGGCAAAAGTACCGATGCAGTTCTTTATCTTATTCATTGGAGTGATGGTATTTGTATTCTTTCAATTCGTACAACCTCCACTTATCTTCAATCCGGTCCAAGCAGGAAAAGTGAAATCGGGAATGCGAGCACAAGATTTCAGGCAATTAGAAGAGAAGCACAATAATATATTTAAGAGAAAATCAGAAGAGATCCGAAAATACATACAAGCCCGACATGAACACGATGATGTCCGAGTCGCTGAGAAAAAAGAAGAACTACAATCGCTCCAGCAGCGGTACGACGCCGTCCGCACAGAAGCATCCAATCTTATTGCAGAAAACGACCGTAAATCCGACGCGGGTGATACAAATTATATTTTTCTAAGCTTTGTATTAACCTACTTGCCGGTGGGGTTAGTGGGATTGATTTTTGCATGTATTTTCACTGCTTCGATGTCTTCATCCTCCGGTGAATTAAGCGCTCTGGCAACAACCTCTATCATTGATGTCTATAAACGCTTTATCAAGCGTGAGGCAAGTGAAAAGCATTATCTTATAGTCTCGCGCATAATGATGGCATTCTGGGGTTTGTATGGAATTGCATTCGCGCAGTACGCAGGCAGGATGGGATCTCTGATTGAGGCAGTGAATATTCTTGGTTCACTCTTTTATGGAACGATGCTCGGTATTTTTCTTCTTGCGTTTTATTTCAAACAGACTAAAGGAACTGCCGCATTCGTTAGCGCCTTGTCGGGTGAGATTGTGGTCTTGTATTGCTTTCGATTTACATCTATTGCCTGGTTGTGGTATAACGTAATCGGGTGTTTTGTTGTGGTTGGTGTTGGAATTATTCTCTCCGCTTTCGAGAAAAGTAAAACTTCCGGCAGTCTGGCATCATTATAACTGTCGCAGAAAAAGGAATTTAGTCAAAAATAAAAACGCCTTCCGAAAAAGCAATTTCCCGAAAGGCGTTGCGCATAACAAACGTTTTTACTTCTTCGCTTTCCAATCTTCAATCATCTTTTCTAATCCGCTTGTATTTGCTTTTGGGTCTTTTTCCTTCGCTATCTTCACAGCTTCTTCAGCCGTCGCGATTGCATCGCCGACCTTTCCGGTTTGTGCTAGGAGCTCCGCTTTT
>JBEKLV010000375.1:0-2622 GCA_050008835.1 Bacteroidota bacterium
TTTGCGATAATCTTTTAATTTGTTTGCTTCAGAGATAAATTCGGTTGGAGAAATAATAATGAAGTCGATTTGATCTTGAAAATCGTGAAGATTATTGGGAGTAAATTTTACGATCTTTGTCGCTGTCGATGGAGTTATATAACCATTCTTACCAACTACTGCAATCTTACGTACATTTCCAGCAATTTGTTGAAGTTGAAATGTGCAAGAAGAACCTGTCTGATTGAATTTTATTTGCTTAACGCCACTATGATCTGTAACATCAAAGGCACGGACTTCTGATGAGAAATTGCTGATACCGTATTGAATTGACCCTGATGTGTCTGCTGTTGTAAATAAAAGTGCGTCGTTCAAAGCTTCAAATTTTCGTTGATAATAAATTTCTAACCAATCTAACCAAGTGTCTGAAGCTTGATTGCTGCTCACCACCTCTATTTTAACCACACTCGCGTTCGGATTAGTCTGCGGCACCCCTCCGGTTGCAGTAACTGGTAAATCTTCTGCCCATGAAGTGGTTTCACCATCTCCCATAAATGTCGCTTCCATAGACACTTGTTGAATAAGGTTACCGCTCTCATATATATTCAATAAATCTGTGGTTGATGAGCGACGTATAAAATTAAATGCATATTTGACTTGTGTATTTGAGACTATTCCCGGGAGCGAATTGTAATATGTGTCGATATTATCTGATGCTGTAAATTCCTTCCCCGCCCATCTTCTTCCTGAGTTTAAGAGATTATATTTCTCTTGCTCAATAAATATTTTTTCTTGGAAATATTGTTTTGATGTTGAAGTCGGATTTGGAGAGACAATTGAATCCATTGGCTCTCCTGTTCCTTGACTCACAGTAAAGAAATAGTAACTCGTGTCAGTGTAAGGATTAATATAATGTTGAAATCCTTCACTGTATGCATCGTAGTTCCAACCCGTTACTCCGCGTCCATAGAAAACGACATAATCCGCTGTGTCGGCGCCGATGCTATTCTTCCGTACAACGAGACGTGGAATTTCCACTAGTGAGTCTGGCCTTGGATCTGTATTGTTGTCAGGAATTACCAATCCGCCATTACCGAACAATCTAATCGAATTAATATCACTGACCGAAATATTTTGATTACGCAAATAAGTATTATCTATTTTGTACATACCAGCATTTGTTACACTAATTCGGTACCAATCTCCTTGTGCAAATGGAGAGCCGCCTGCAGTGGTTTTACGCAAACCCACCTGCACTGTTGGGGAAAGTTGTGCTTTCTTCGGTAACTCTCCTCTCAAAAAACAGGTGGACAGCAATCCACTCGAAAAAGCATCTCTGAATCCAAGTCGGATTTTTATACGCGAATATACCCGTACTCTTTCTTTATCTATCACTTGTATCGGATGAAATAAAAGGGTTCCAGTATAGCCAACGCTTGTTTTCCCAACACGTGCAACTTCAACAAGTCCTCTTTTCAATGAAGATCGCGCATCTTGAACGAACTTTGCGTCATCGTAGCTTTCACTTATTCCAAAATCTTTTAAAGATTTAATTGTCGGTTTCGGCAGAAGCTTTATCGAATCTCTTATTTGAAATTCACCCCCAAGCACTTGGAACGAATATCGCATTGACGGAAAAAGCAACAGAATATTCCGGGAGAAATCTGCTTGTCCGGCAGAATCGAATGTTAATTGGCTTTCGAAAAAATGAAATCGTGTAAAAATACCACCATGAGTCCCAGTCACATGTTCAACAGCAACATGGGGTGTAAATTCAAGAACAACGGATTGTTGATCTTCACTCACAATTTGGATATCCGTCAACGGCTGGGCAGTGCCCGTCAGCGTTCCGATTAACAATAAGACTGCAATTACAAAAGTATTTTTCATAAAAAAAAAGCCAAACAAGAGAAAATATACTTTCTCGTTCGGCTAAACTCTTCTTTTAGAGATTGTCAGCCGAACTTGAAAAGGTTTGTACTTCGAACATAATCCCTATAGCATCAAATGCCACAAATTACTTTAGGAACCAACCTTTATCAAGCCTTCGATACAATCTCCATAAACAATATGATTCTTTTTATATAGTTAAAAGATAGCGAATGAAACGAAGATTGTCAAGCAATTGATTTGTGATTTAGCGCAAACTAATCGGTAGCTGATGATATATGTTTTCATTATTTTAATCAATTTCAACTATAGAATTTCAATCCATTATTGTATTCCACAACTTAAATTTGCGATCTATTCTTTTCTTTATTTAGCCGTGTGGAATTTTCATAAACAGATGATTTGTTTTGCAGTTCTGGCAATATTTCGCTAAATTAAATTTACTAAATTGTTTATCATTATTTGAGTGATATGACTAGACCACTTAATATCCTATTTGTTACGAGCGAAGTATATCCTTTCGCAAAAACTGGCGGGCTTGCTGACGTTTCTGGTGCTCTTCCTAAAGCAATCAAAGATCTCGGACACGAGATTCGTATAATGATGCCGAGATACCGATTTATTGGTGAACGAAAGTTTAGATTGCATGACATCATACGTTTACACGAAATTCCGATTCCGGTGGGGAGTAGTGTCGAACTTGGAAACGTCAAATCTTCTTTCATCAATAATTTAAAAGAAAAAGTTCAGGTT
>JBEKLV010000376.1:0-2605 GCA_050008835.1 Bacteroidota bacterium
ATGTGAGATAACGTATGTCGTCTGGATTTAGCTCCATAATACGGCAGCAAACGTTATCGACTGCAACCGGATCATAACCCGCCATTATGGTGTTCATTTTTATGCGATTGGAAATATTAATGTTAGGAATGTTAGGAGTGGAAGAACTGCCACCATATTTTGGGGTTTTTGTCGAATCCAAACAGGTAATGGCGTCCATTACGACAAATTTGATCCTTGCAATCGTGGCCAAATCTACAATCTCTTTATCTTGCCAATTGTGCCAGGTAGTTGCTAATAGATTAGTGTGATCCAAATGATGGGCATTACCATCTTGGGGTACACCGCCCGTTTTACTAAAGCCATAGCGTGAGCTTGCCGCTAATCCGATTTGATCTTTTACAGCGCCCGTGTAACGTACATCTTTGTGAATTTTCATCACAGGGACAGCAATATATACACTTGCATGAGTCACATCCCTATGGACAAGATACTTGCCGCCTTGTAGTGTTGCTTGGCCTCCTCCCGGCACATACACAGTATCCAATTCCGGCCATGGATTTGTATCATCATTTCCATTAAGATTAGAAATATGAAAATCGATTCCAGATTTCTGCGCATCTGTTTTTAATTGTTGGTATCCGGGTACATCAAATAATTGAATCCAAGGTGTTATAGTTGGAGCAGCTATTTTTTCAAATGTTGTATAGGGTCTCGGCGATCCTTCACCGACGATGATTTTTATTTGTCCATGGGCTATTGAATCGATAAGATATACCAGCGCTTTCACAACACGAACATCCGTTACACCGCCGCTTCCGCTGGAATCCCACTGCACGATGTTCGGTTTTATAAGTACTGTATCTCCGCTTTTAATGATACTGCGTAATCCAGTTCCATCTACAAGATAAACTGCTCGCCGCACCATTTGTGCAATTGTTTGATAGGAAATTCCTTCATCTGTCACACCGCATGGATTTTCTAATGCTGGATCATTTGATCTTACAATAGAAACAGTTGCAGATGGGGATGCAACCTTTTTCATCTCTGAATCTATCACGAATGATCTATAGATAATACTCTTATTGTTGTAAGCTTGTGATAAATCCCACCACATCCAGAGAGAAATAATAACCAGGATGAACGAAAATTTAAAGATTCTGCTTTTGAAGAAATGCATAATTCACCTTTATGTCAGAAGAAGGAATAAATCACACCGGCAATATATGAAAATATCAACGTAAGTACTAAATAGAACACTAAAACTTTTGTTCCCAGTAAAGATTTATATGCATACAGAGTTTCTAATTTCGTTGCCGGTCCAGAAATGAAAAACGCCAGTGTAGCGCCTTTACTCATACCCAATTCCATCAATGTTTCGATAAACGGAATTGCCGCTCCACCGCATGAATAGAATGGAACACCCATTCCAATTGCAATCAAGGTTCCCATTTTTGCATTATTTCCAAGAAGTGATCTGATAGTTTCTGGCGGGATCAATGCTTTCACTGCGGCACTGAGCAGGATTGCAATAGAAAAGTATTTTCCAACATAGATCGTGTTTTTATAAATGTCCACAAAAAGGGGCTTTCGTTGAACATTTTGATCGGTCATCAATAACTTTTTGGGCGGAGAAAGTGATTTGAAAACTTTCATAAGGAGTAATCCACCTGCCATCCCCAGGATAAATGCGGTTACAGTCCTCGCGATTGCCATTTCCATTCCAATCTGTGTTGCAGTAAGAAAGAAAATGGTTGGATTCATCAGCGGGGAAGAAATGACAAATGCAATCACGGCACTGAATGGAATTCCTGTTGCCATTAGTGAAAGGCCGATAGGAATTGCTGCATAAGTTGGCAATGGAGAGACAATCCCTACAGCTGAAGCGAGGGTAATGGAGACCAATTCGCTTTTTGTCGAGAAAAGAATTTTCTTACCTTTAAAGTATCGTATAGTGATAACATTCAACGCTATACTGATGAGAAGATATGGCCCAATCTTAAAGAATAGATCGAAGAAGTCTATCAAGATCCTTAAGGTGTAGGTACCTTCGAGCCAGTAATGTATTTCGTAATAGAGTTCGATGATAACAATTCCCTTTTTCTCAGAAATTAAAGAGAAGACGTATCACAAACAAACTAAAAGAAGATCAGACTTGTCCAAAATAGTTTCTTGTGTAATAACATGGTTTCTTGATAAATTGTTTTGGACAGCAAAACATGTTTTTATAAAAGCCATAGTTGTCATTTACAGCTAACAAATCAGCATTTTGACGTTGATTTATTTGATTTTTTGAGGACCACTAATATTTTTCGCTCATCACTTGTTTGGGACAGCATATTGAATGCTCAAAATCCATAGTGAGGGCTTTCTCTTTGATTTCGTTTAATACTTGTGCAATTTGATGCACTTTTGAACGTAATTCATATTATTTTAAACAGCAATGCAAATTCCATATTAAATTACAAATCAAATTATAAACGGAGATTTTAAATGACAACAATTATTAAAGTAATGCAACTCCTAATAATTGGTAGTATTATTTTGTCCCTTTTATTAGGTCTCATAGGTTGTTCTAGAAAAAATACTTCATCGAATGTCATCCGCAAGGCTTTCGTAATGAGCG
>JBEKLV010000377.1:0-2603 GCA_050008835.1 Bacteroidota bacterium
ACAAGCTCGACTAATTCTATTGGATACTGAAGGTACACTCTCAATAAGGCATGCAAAGTAGAGACTAAAAGAGCGGCTGGGATTCCTTTTCCAGAGACGTCAGCTATGGTAATAACAAATTTTCCATCCTTGAGTGGAATGATGTCGTACGAATCACCGCCTATTGATGCACACGGTTGGACTGTTACAGAGAGCTCATACGATGGGATTTGAATTATTTCTTTCGGGAAAAGCTGCTGCTGCATTTCAGCGGCGATCTGAATTTCTTTATCCACTCGAGCATGTTCAAGATCTGCTTGATAGAGTCTAGCATTTTCGAGGGCGAGAGAAGCATGTTCTGAAAACGCATCCAGGAAAAATTCATCGTCACGATTAAAAACGCCTCGTTTTTTGTTGATGATCTGGAAGACACCTATAATGGCTCCGTTCCTATTTCTCATTGGCCTGCAAAGCATCGTTTTTGTATGGAAGCCAGATTTATTGTCAATAGCTGAATAGAATCGTTTATCTTTGCTTGCATCTTTCACATTGATTGTTCTTCCAGTTTTAGCAACCGTTCCGGAAATGCCAGTGCCAATCGGCAATCTGATTTCGACTAGCCCAGTGCCTTTTACTACTTTCGACCAAATCTCCTGTGACCGTTCGTCGACGAGATAGATCGTTCCTCGAGCTGCACTTAGATTTTTAGTAGCATGGTCGAGAATGATGGAGAGAAGTTTATCCAGATCAAATGTAGTGTTGAGTTGTTTCGCTGCATCGATGAGCGACTCCAGCTTCCGGATATACGGCTGCGATGCGATAGATTTTTTCTTTGTTGGGGCCATTGTCTATCCTCTTTTTTCCCTCGCGTTTATCGATGCATGTGAAGATAAGTAAAACTAAATAATGATGAATTTAAAAACCAGTTTAAATCGAATCGTAATGTCTAAACTCTACTCGGTCATAACCCAAAATTCTCTGCCGCTATTCCTTGTAGATAAGATCTCATTTCAGCGGGAATAGAACTCTCCGAATACGGATTTCCTACAGGACTGTTTTCAAATATTGTTTGATAAAGTACACACGCTGCCAGGTAAGTCCCCTCCACGGTCGGATGTCCATCCTGACTGTATAGTGCAAGCTCGGGCTTGTCAAGAATAGAGCGTGCGAAGGCAAGCCCCGCCGGGGCTACCTTGACGCCCAGTTCCTTTCCAAGAGCTGTATAAGCAGTAGCTAAGTTGTCCGTCGTGACTCCAAATTGTTTACTGTCAGGTCGTTCCCACGTCATTAAGAGGATGGTCTTTGCACCACTCTGTCGGATTTCCTCGTCGAACTTTCGAGCAAAGTCATAGAACTTTTTCTGATTAATGACTGGGATCTGGCTTTGTTCCTGCAAAATGACATAGTCCCATTTTCCCTCACGAATTATTTGGACGGCATTGCCTTCTGTCCAATGCTTCTCAAGAGTATATCCACCTACAGCAATACACTCCGCTTCAATTGAAGGAGCCAGCCCTTTTAATTGTTTGTCGAGACCGCCGTTGAAGAATGTGTAACTGTTGCCGATGAACAGGATGCGAGTGGATGTTTGACTGTCGCAGCTTTCCAAAACTGACAAAGCCAGGCAAACGATGAAGAGATATTTTCTGAACTTAATGATTTTCATAAGTTGACCTCGATCTCTTGAATTCTACTTCTATATTTATTTAAGTTCAACCTAAATAAAAAGCCCCAGATGGTGTATGTCTGAAGCGATAAACTCATTTCAGTAGCGACATCTTCTTCGTTTCTACAAAACATTTCGAAGGACTGTCTTTCGACACATAATGTCAAATTTGTTCTGGGTTAAGAGAATAGCAACCATCGCCGCTTTCTCTGGATAATTCAACCGTCAATTCTTATACAACACCGCCCTCCACAGGGTTTTATCCATCATTACTTTCTTCTGGAATGTTTCATCGGTCAAATTGAGGGCGCTTTTCTCCTCATCATAACTATGCACTAAGTTGATTCTGGAGATTTTGTCTTCCACAGTTTTTGCGCGCGTTCTCCTAACCATGCACCTAAGAGCGACATTAGAAAGACAATAGCCATAGTGATGACCATCGCTATGTAGGCTCGAAATGGTGGAAGTCGGAAAAATATTATCATACCGAGAAAAAAAAGCAAGAATAATCCTGCACCTGCGATGGCAGGTTCCCAAATAGTGACACCCTTGGACAAATATGCTGCAACCGCAGCAATAATGATGATTCCTGAAAAGATCCAAGCGTCAGCGAGAAACTCCACTTTTTGAGTCAAAAAGAAAAGTGGCATTAAATAGAAAACCGCGTACATGATAATCGTGATTCCAACCCACTTCCATTGCAGTTTTTTGGATGGCGTTAATGATTCGGGCATGATGATTTCTCCTCATTAGTTTGTTGCACAGTTCGTCTAATATCGCTTCTATCGAAAATTATACAGTATGTTGTTCCTTCTTCAATTGTATCAATTCGCCAATCCAAGCACCGAGGACTGAGCAGAATAATCCCGGCACCATCCAGGCCAACATTTGGAAGAAATCCTTTTTATAATTAAGGATTCCAAATTGAGCATCCATCGCTGCACCGAGAACAAACAGG
>JBEKLV010000378.1:0-2593 GCA_050008835.1 Bacteroidota bacterium
GTTATTTCTGTAGTTGTGGGCCTATAGCCAGCTGCCATAGGAGAGAAATACCATCTGACAAATTTTGATGGGAACAGCGGTGCATTATTAAACACAACCTTAACTTTTGTAAATGCCGTTGTTGCATTTCCTCCGTTTGCATTAAGCTGTCTTTGGATATCTGAGGTCATAATAGGCTCAGGTGCCGACGAGCCGTAAAGTACGTGATGGAGACCAGAACCAGTTTCGAAATCACGAACCGCTTTTCCTGAATCTGAAATAAAATAATAATTATTGGTCATAACCCAGGGAGTAATATGGGATGTCTTATTCGGTTTGGTAATAATCCAGCAACACTTACCGATGCCATTAATATCTAAATCAGGGTTATCTATCATTTCACCTTGGCGAGTCCAATCAGTATCTGGTCCCAGAGCATAGTTATCAACAAATAAATTATCTTTTATTTCAAACGGGCCATTTCCAAGAGAGTCGATCTGTGTTAACGTTATAAATCCATGATAGCTTATGCAATCTACAACGGTGTTATGATTAAATTTGAAACTATAGACAGGTGCCGTAGCAGTCAGATATCTTACTGTGCGGTCGACAACATTAAATATAGTGTTATCTTGCATATCTACTGTATCTGTCCCAACGGAGTTCAGATTAACCACTCTGCCTGCTCCAAGGTTCGTAAGCCATAAATTTCCCAAATCGCCAAAAATGGAATGTCGAATACGAACTACTTGTATTGTTGTTGCTGACCTTCCTGCTATATTTACGCTTGTAGTCGGACCTGTGAAGACACAGCTATCAAGATAAACACTACCTGTAGAACCAGCAACAAAAGAAATATAATTAACATTTTGTTTATCAAGATTAGTCGGAGAATTTAGTGCGTCGTACCCGGCTACTGCCACATTTTTCATACAAATGGTATCGTTCGTCGAAGTTACTATGAAGAAACTTGTGCTTGCCGTGGAGGATTGAAGAAGTGGTTTATAATCAGATGATAGAGTACTGGGTATAACATAATTTTTACCGTACTCTCCACGGATGAGAAGTTTCCTATTTCCAACATTCAATGAACAGGCAGCCGTCCAGTCGTAATGTCCGTTCGCCTTTAAAACATAAACACGTGTATGATTTGCCCAAGATGCCTGATGAGCAACTGTATCTGCAAAAATATATTGGGGTAAATTTGATCCATCGGGCACCATTGCCGTATCCTCAACTGCCGGCCAAGCCATGTAATACGAAGTCTGGCCCAGAGCCACCAGCGGACAGAGTATTAATAGCGCCAGCCCAAGACTGTAAAGAGAGAATTTCATAATGCACTCCTTAAATAATTTGAAAAGATTGGTTAATTAAATGAATTATTGTTTCTTACATCGACACACGTACTCCAAAGTCAAGAGTTCTTCCATATAAATATGATTGAGTAGGAAGATATCCCCAATCAAACACATTATTATAACGATATCTGGTTTCTGGTTTGTTGAAAAGATTATCAATGCTGAGAACCATTGAAATTCTCTGTGTCACTTGCTCCTTTAAAGCAAGATCCCATTTAACGAATTCACCAACAATGGCATCACTTGTTCCATCTACAGAATATAATCTTGTATATCTGCTCTGATAGAACACAGAAATTCTTCCTGAAAATCCTCCTATGTCATAACCCAATGCGGCATTACCATAGAGTTGTGGCTGATCTTCCATTGGCTTTTTCGTTGATATCACAGTATGATCCAAGTAAGATGTGTACGATGAGTCTTGTGTCAATCTGCCTTTTGAATTGTACTGTGCAGGATTAAACTGAGTATCTACAACAGCTTTTTCCATAAAGAAATATGTCTCGGAACGTGCGATTTGAATGTTGTATGTTAACGTAATGTTTTGAAGCCACTTTACCGGTAGGAAACGGAAGTTCAATTGGTGTTCAAGTTCAAAGCCCCAGGCATATGAAGGATTTGGGGAAGAATACGGCGCAGTAATAGAAAAATTAATGTCATTATGTAAAAGATTGGCAAATGCAGGTGTCTTAAGCCATTCTGACAATTGAAACTGGGGAACCAAATCATCTAAACGATGATATCCAGCATCCGAAAGTGGTACGTGTACGCCATTTACAATCATTGTTTGATTTGGATTGTTTGCCGGCCATTCAACCTTAGCCCCATTTATTTGCTGAAACAAGTTGTCTATGCGCTTATAATACGCGGAAAGAGTTAATAAACCAAGGGTATTACCAAATATTTGCGCACTTGCTTCTAAATTATTAGCCGTTGCATCTACTAACTGAGGATTTCCAACAGTAATATTTGTGTAAGTGCCGCCATGCCCCCCTCCGCCAGGAGGTCCGGTCTTTGTAACATCAAGTTGAGGTAGACGCCAGCTAAAATCCGGCCTTGCCACAGCTTGATATGCAGCAAACCGTAAGGTTAGGAAATCGGTAGGCCTCAAAGTCAATTGTAAATTGGGGAACCACAAAGTCTTTTCATAGGTGGTTGATGTATCTACTATGGAAGCTTGACTGATAGTTATTACATTTCCTGTCCCGGCTGCACCATTAGTGCCATAATGAGCCAAGTAATCATTCCGTTCTTTT
>JBEKLV010000379.1:0-2587 GCA_050008835.1 Bacteroidota bacterium
TGCGTGGCTGACGTGATTGCCTGCCATTGGTTTCTTGCCACACACTTCACAAATTCTTGCCATTTACTACTCCACTAATTTCAATGTCATCAATTACAAAATTAATATAACGAGAAAACCCACGAGAGGCAAGGGGAAATTCTACGAATAAGAGTGATGAATAATGAGAAAAAGTAACTGCACAGCGTGTTTGGATAAACAGCGAAATAATTCCTTCTCCTTTTAGGAGAGGGTTAGGGTGAGGTCAAATAAAAAGAAATGATCCCATCTTGATCCTCCCCTATGAGGGGATGAGATTATATAGGATAAATCCAATACTATTAAGGACCATGTTGAGTAATTGCGAATAAAAATACTATTCTTACGCTCAAATTGCTTTGTAAGATGCGATTCATTCTGGAGCAGATAATTTCAGTTGTTACGTTGCACAAAGAATCAAATTTGGTTATCATAACAATAAGTATGGTCATTTTAGGAATTGAAACATCTTGTGATGAAACGTCTGCAGCGGTAGTGCGGGATGACAAGCTTCTCTCAAATGCCACCGCAATGCAGCTCTTTCATACAGAATATGGTGGAGTAGTACCGGAGCTGGCTTCGCGAGCACATCAACGGCTTATTGTGCCGATTGTTGAGGATGCGTTGCGGAAAGCTTCGATTGAAAAGAAAGATTTAGATGCTATTGCCGCAGTTTATGGTCCTGGACTTATTGGATCAATTTTGGTTGGATTAAGTTTCGGTAAAGCGATGGCTATGGGACTCGGCATTCCATTTATCGGTGTCAATCATATGGAGGCACACATATTTTCAAATATGATTGAAGAACCGAAGCCGTCCTTTCCCTTCGTCAACTTAACAGTTTCCGGCGGACATACACAGCTTGTGTTGATGAAGGATTATTTCGAAAGCGAATTGCTGGGCGAGACAATGGATGATGCGGCAGGTGAAGCGTTTGATAAGATAGCAAAAATGCTCGGCATAGGCTATCCGGGCGGACCGTTGGTTGACAAGTTTGCAGTAAAAGGAAATGCGAAAGCTGTAAAGTTTCCGCGTCCATTTATTGAAGAAGGTTCGCATCAATTCAGCTTCAGCGGATTGAAAACATCTGTGCTGTACTATTTACGTAAAGTTGGATTTGATAAAACTGCTGATGTGAACGAGCAATTTGTTGCCGATGTGTGCGCAAGTTTCCAGGCGGCAGTTGTAGATGTGTTGATCAGTAAATTAATATCTGCGGCAAAAATATATGGAGTGAAAGATATTGCAGTGTGTGGTGGAGTATCGGCAAATTCAGAATTACGCCGTCGTCTTGAAGTTGAAGCGAAAATCAATCATCTGCATCTCTTTATTCCAAAATTAGATTTCTGTACAGATAATGGCGCGATGGTGGCACAAGTTGGATATGAGCGAATGCGTAAAGGATTCGTCTCAAATCTTGAACTCACAGCTGAACCGAACCTACAATTGAACTAACTATGACCGATTTTAAGATAGAAATGTACCGTTGGCGTGATCGAATAGATAAAATTGATCTCAAATTAGTGAAATTGCTAAATGAGCGGACAAGATGCGCTGAAGAAATCGGCAAGATCAAACTTCTTCTTGGGATGGAAGCATATTCGCCTGAACGTGAAGAAGAAGTAAAGCGCAATGTGACGGCGGCGAACCGTGGCCCACTTTCTATCAAAGCCATCCAGCGGCTCTTCGAACGCATCATTGATGAATCACGGAGCGCTGAGCGTATTACAATGGACGAAAAAAAGAAGCGTGTAAAGTAAAACGCATGACAAGCCGGTTGTTCCATCGATTAATAATTATTGCAGTTATCTTTTGTACCCTTGTACTCGCTTTTGCATACTATATTTTCCTAATGCCATATAATTATAATGATCAAAAGGGAAAAATAGTGATTATTCCGCGCGGTGCGTCATTTCGTTCAGCGGTTGATTCGTTAATAAGCTTGCAAGCCATTCGAAACCAGTGGTCATTTCAAATTGCAGGTCGTTTGATAGGGTATACGAAAATAATAAAGACAGGAAAATATCTTTTCGTTTCCGGGCAATCCAATCTTGACATTCTTAAAGATATTCGTGTGGGAAAATCACGTTTGATTATTCCGGTTACCATTCCAGAAGGATGGCGGATAGATCAAATGGCGCGCAGGTATAAACATGAAATTGGAATTGACGCAGAAAAATTTCTCGCGCTTTGCAATGATACTGTATTTCTTCATGAGCAAGGTATCGAAGATAAGTCGCTGGAAGGATATTTAATGCCAGAGACATACGCTTTTTATTGGCAGACGGATGAGCGTGAAATTATAGAGCGAATGCTTACTGAGTTCAAACATTTCTATAATGATACGCTTCTTGAACGACAGCGCGAAATGAAAGCCTCACAACGAGAGATTCTCACGCTTGCATCGATTGTAGAAGCGGAATCAAGCATTGGCGATGAACGTCCGGTTATTGCCGGTGTGTACTGGAATCGATTAAAAAAGAGAATGCGGCTTGAAGCTGATCCGACGGTGCAATATGCGCTTGGTGAAGAGAAAAAATTGAGCCGTCAGGATTTGGAACTAAATTCG
>JBEKLV010000038.1:0-16683 GCA_050008835.1 Bacteroidota bacterium
CGTCAGGATGAAGTAGGCACTCCATACTGTGTGACCATTGATTCACAAACACTTCAAGATCAAACGGTGACAGTGCGTGATCGCGACACAATGGTACAGGAGCGAGTAGCAAGTACAAGTCTAAAGGATTACTTTGCCAAGAAGTTAATTTAATCAATCGTTTAACACTCCTTCTGCTAAGTGGTTTGAAGCATTATTTATCTCTATGTCAAACCAATTAAATTCGTACTTTTGTGTAATATAAATTAATGATCTGGAAGGCTTTTATTACGGTGACATCGAACTTAACAACCAACAATAGTCCAAAGTGTCACTATGCATTTAGAGGAATCAAAAATTATTCCATTCTTTTAGTGCTTGTTATTCTTTTCACAGTTTCTATCTCTCAATCGCAGTGGATTGAAGATCGAGTAATTGATGAGCGTGTCCAGCATAGTATTGACGAGCTTTACAATTTTGAATTTGATAAAGCTGAATCTGATATTTCCGAAGTCATCAGACTGCGTCCTGACCATCCAGTAGGGTATTTCTTCCGAGCTATGATCCAGTGGGAACGAATCATCAGTAAATTCGATGATGAATCTCAAGATGAAAAACTGTACAAACTGTTAGATGTAGTCGTGGAAATATGTGAAAAACGACTCAATGAAAATCCGGAAGATGTAGCGGCGATGTTTTTTAAAGGCGGGGCCGTTGGATTTCGCGGGCGTTTACGCGCAAACAGGGGCAAGTGGCTTAGCGCTGCAAATGATGGAATTGTCGCGCTGCCACTGGTGCGAAAAGCGTATGAACTTGAGTCTAATAATTACGACGTTCTACTTGGCATCGGTATCTACAATTATTATGCAGCCGTTATTCCGGGAAAATATCCTATTGTGAAACCTGTTATGATTTTTTTCCCTAGCGGTGATCGAAAAAAAGGATTAGAACAGCTCCGGCAGGCATCGCTTCATGCTAAGTATGCACAAGTTGAGGCGACGTACTTTCTTATGCAGAACTATTTCACGTACGAGAAAGATTATTCTAGTGCACTCGAACTCGCCAGAAAGTTGCATGAAAAGTACCCTAACAATTCTATGTTTTATCGCTATCTTGGGCGCTGTCTTGTTATCACCGGATATCTTGGAGAGGCAAACGATATTTTCATTGATATACTAAATCGTTATGCACAGCAGCAGCTTGGATACGATATGTATGATGCACGAGAAGCTCATTATTATATTGGTAAATTCGAATTCTTAGCTGGAAGGTTTGACACGGCGCTCAAAAATTTATACACTTGTGATGAGATTTCTAGAAAATTAGATAAAGAAGAATCATCGGGCTTCATGTCGCTTGATAATCTTATAGTTGGTATGATTTACGATGCACAGGGAAAACGGCAATATGCAATTCAGCAGTATAAAAAGGTATTGGCGATGAAAGAATATGAAAATTCTTATCAGGAAGCCAATAAATATATTCAACAACCATATAAGCGCAAATAATGAAAATTCAAATACTCCTTCTTGCTCTTATCGCATCAATAGCCGTCGTGCTTGGCGGATCACTTATCGTCTCGCGCAAACGCTGGCCAACACTTTTTCAGGAAACGCTCCTTGCGCTGAGTGCCGGATTTATTTTAGCTCTTGTTTTTCTCAAATTAGTGCCAGCGAGCTTTCAATTCATCGGCGAGTCTGCCGCAATTTGGATTCTCATCGGGTTTGCTACGATACACTTTTTTGAACATACGATTGTAGGGCATTTGCATTTTGGCGAAGAAACACATCACGATGTGATGATGTCAAGAACTACAGGGTATTCTGCTTTCACTGGGTTATTCATCCATGCTTTCTTCGATGGGTTGTCTATATCGGTCGGATTACAATATAATTTCTTTCTCGGACTTCTGATTTTCTTTGCAATTCTCCTGCATAAGTTTCCGGAAGGGCTTACGATCGGTTCGATTATGATGACCGCCGGTTTCTCGCGCACCATTGTACTTTACTCGGCATTTGGTATTGGCCTGGCAACATTTTTAGGTGCGTGCTCGGTGTTCTTGCTGGAACATGTCGATGTGCAGTTTGCAGGAATAGCATTCGCTTTTTCCGCTGGAACCGTTACGTATGTTGGCGCAAGCGATCTGATTCCAGAAGTGAATAAAACAAAAAGCCGCATGCCGCCGTTGTTGGTGTTCGGCGGGATGATGCTTTTTTATATAAGCGAAAAAATATTGGATTTAATTTTGCGGTAATGGAGATTTGTGTAAGAAATAATCTCTTTTCTACTTTTAAGCTTCTACAGATTGATGCCGAGAGAAAATCGTTGTATCCCGCCAAAATCACCGTATGAATTATAGGCGTAATCGATCTGATATTCATTTAAGACAAGTCCGACACCAATAGAGAATCCTCCAAGTCCAACATTTGTTCCTGTCTTGAGTTCCTGGCGTTGTTTATTATTGTAACCAACACGCAACCGCAGTGATTTGCTCATTAAAAATTCTGCGCCAACGGTAAAGTTGCTAAAGCGATCTAAAAACTTATCGCTGCTTTCATTCAACTGATGAAAATCAATGTTTAAGAAAATAGGGAGATGTTCCGGCCGTTTTGTAATTCCGAATTTTACATCAAGAGGAAGTAACTCATTTACCCCGGCATACGTTTTCAATTGCTTGCCAATATTCAAAACACTGCCGCCAATGGAAAGATTCTGTGACGGAATATCATAAAGGAATCCGAGATCGATGGCAAGTGCGGTAGAATTGTATTCAGCTATAGAGGAAGAAATAAATTTAGCATTGACACCTACAAGAATATCATCATCGTAGTGCGCTGCTATTCCGGCTATAAGCGCTAATTCAGCAGCACCAAATGTTCCCAGCACATTCATTAATTCGTCGGTTCTGTTGAACGAGCCATAATTCATATATATAACGCCTGCACCGACACTTCCGACGCCTTCAATATGTTGTCCGTAACTCAAAGTTCCAGCATTGACATCCATTATATGATTCACATAACTAACAGATACTTTTGGTACACTCAACGTTCCAATTGAAGCAGGATTATAAAACAGGACATTTGGGTCATCTTTCATCGAGACGAAACTGCCATTCAATGCGGCGGCGCGTGCGCTCACATCTGTGAGAAGAAAATTGTATGTGCCTTGCTGGGCGAATAATGGCGTTTTGAAACAACCTAAAATAATAAGTATAAACAGTATTCGTTTCATTGATTAGAATCTACCGAATAAGAGATTGAGATTCAAGATTTCATTGAAGAAGAAGGTCGTCCATTCATCATTTCGATTTCGATGCATTCCATTAGGAAAGAAATCCTTCTTTATAACAACGTCAGCTGCATGAGAATATTTTTGTTACCGCGATGATTCAAAGTGATTATAGATTAACCTGAGACTGAACTATTTATTATAATCGAATCCTTGTTGAAGGGCGTGAAATCGTCGTATTTGAATAATAAAAGATTATACTCGCCTCGAATAATCGTTATAAACAGTCAGTCTGTTGTGATTTTGGAAAAATATCTTTGCAACTAAACCCGTTTTTTCGTATTTTATTAACAGTTCATAATACAAAGTCTTGAGGATCGTGATGAAGGAAGGAATTCACCCAACGTATAAAAAAGCGGTCGTTACCTGCGTGTGCGGAAACGTCTTTGAAACCCGCTCTACAGTAGGCAACCTCCATATCGAAATTTGTGCTAGTTGCCACCCGTTCTATACTGGCAAGCAAAAATTACTTGATTCAGCCGGACGCATAGAGAAGTTCAAGAAGAAGTACGCTGCGAAGAAAGAAGAGCCAACGGCGGCAACTGCTGGAGTATAATTACAGCGTTTAAATTCCGAAAGGCGGAATGTGTTGTGATAAATGCATTCCGCTTTTTTTGTTGTCGGCAGTGAGAATGTTCAAAACACTGAACTTTCACGTTACCGCCCTTTCAAAAATAGGAGAAGACCGATGGCACCACAAATCTGTATTTTCGAAGATAATCATCTTGCACAGTTCCTGCCGCTAGTACATTTCCGGCCTGTCTATTCTTTGCGCTGTGGAATATTTTCGTTGAAAGAGAAAATTCTGCGAGCATATCCGTCTGCAATTATTACCGTTCAATGTAGAAAATCTCTCGCTTTGTGTATCAAATACCGTAGACCGCAATTTTCAGTAAATGAAATTCCTGCCAAAGAATGTCTCTTTATCAATGGCCGCGTACTTGCCGATCAAACGCTTTCTAAGAAGATTCCATTGACCGCAAAGCAAGATGTTGTATATGTCTCCGGCGATCAAGTGATTGCCGCATACGTGAGCGGAAAGAATCTGGAGCGAGTAAAGGAAAATCTTTCATCTCCTCTGTCGCTTTCAGACTTTGACGGCTTGCCTACCATTGAAATTGACGTAGAAACTGTTTCTTATACATGGGATTTGATACAAAAGAATGGCACACAGATCGTGAAAGATTTTGAATCTATTGTTAAGAAAGCAGGGAAGAGACGATCGCACATTCGTGGAAAAGTGCACTCTAGCGTGCATTTATTAGGGAAGAAGAACATCGTCGTCGAAAATGGCGCTGTCATCAAACCGGGGTCAGTGCTCGATGCGGAATCTGGTCCGATCTATATTGGCAAGAATGTAAAAGTATTTCCACAATCCACAATTATTGGTCCTGCGTGTATTTTGGATGGCTCATCAGTCAAAGTCGGGGCACAGATTTATGAGAACACAACAATCGGCCCTGTTTGTAAAGTCGGCGGTGAAATAGTAGGATCGGTTATTCACAGCTACTCTAACAAACAACATGCTGGATTTCTTGGACATTCATATCTTGGCTCTTGGGTAAATTTAGGCGCCGGTACAGATATCAGTAATTTGAAGAATAACTACAGCATAGTCAAAGTGCAAGTAGGCTCTGAAAAGATTGATACGGGTTTGTCATTTGTCGGTCTGATGATGGGCGATCACTCGAAAAGTGCTATCGGTACAACATTCAACACTGGAACTATAGTCGGTGTGTGTTGTAATATTTTTGGAATTGGATTCCCACCGAAATATATTCCATCTTTTTCTTGGTGCGGTGCACAGGAGCCTTTTACTGCATATGACGTTGAAAAAGCTATCAATTTAGCGCGACTTGTAATGGCGAGGCGGAATATTGAATTGATAGATGTTGAAGCGGATCTCTTCCGAGAAGTTTATAATTCGACCATAGAGGAACGCCGCCAAAACGGAATAAAAGATTGATGAAAGAAAATTGAATGCAAGAAAACACTGATCAACAAGATCAACCCCAACTAACTAACGTGTATGATGGCCCGCGTGGCACAGCGGTGAAGATTCTGAACCGAATTGAGCGATCAGATTCGTATCTTGATAAATTATTAGACGCCGAATTACGTTCGGATGTAATGAACGAGTTAGACAAAGGATTGATGAACGAGATCGTCACCGGTGTGATTCGCTGGAAAATGAAACTCGATTGGGTGCTGACCGGTTTTTTCCATGGCAACTTTACTAAAGCAGAGACAAATATCAAGAATGCACTGCGTGTGGCATTGTATCAAATTCAATTTCTTGACCGGGTGCCGCATTCTGCTGCAGTAAACGAAGCAGTAGAATTCACTAAACGATTACGTGGTCAAAAAGCGGCCGATCTGGTCAATGCCGTTCTGCGTAATATCATTCGTAACATTGAAAACATTCGTTATCCGGATCCGGAAGAAGATAAACTCCGAAATCTCGCAGTAATAGAATCGCACCCCCTTTGGATGGCTAAGCGCTGGGTAGAACGCTATGGTTATGATGATGCGAAGCGGATGATGGAAGCAAACAATGCTATTCCTGATTTGGCATTGCGCGTCAATCGGTTAAAAGTTGATTTCAATTACTTCCTTTCGTTGTTAGAAAAACATCAGATTCAATATTCACGTTCTCAGTATCTCGATTATTTTGTCAGAGTTCAGCACATGGCAGACATCGGCAGTTCGGAACTCTTCCAGCAGGGATATTTTTCTGTGCAGGATGAAAGCGCAGGTATGCCTGTACTTTTATTGGATCCAAAGCCAGGAGAACGGGTTATCGATCTTTGTTCGGCGCCGGGTGGGAAAACAACTTTCATCGGGGAATTGATGAAAAACTCAGGCGAGATTATTGCTGTCGATCGTTATGAGACTCGTCTTCATCTCGTGAAGAATGCATGCCAGCGGCTTGGTATCACTAATGTGCATTTGGTAGCCGATGATGGTACAACAATTGAAATTCCTCCGGCAGATAAAGTGCTGGTGGATGCTCCATGCTCGGGACTTGGTGTGCTTTCGAAGAAACCTGATGCAAAGTGGCAACGAGATGCAGATGATCTTCCAAAACTTGTCCATTTGCAAAAATCACTTATGGAAAATGCAGCGAAACTTGTAAAACCGGGCGGCGTCCTTGTCTATAGCACTTGCACAATTGAACCAGAAGAAAATATCGATCTTATCAAAGAATTTCTTGTACAACATCTCGACTTCTCCATTGAATCTGGAAGTGATATTGTTCATCAGGATCTTGTTGGAAATCAAGGACAGGTTGAAACCTTCCGTCACAAGCATGGAATGGATGGATCATTCTCTATCCGACTAAAGAAGAAATAGCGAGAAGCTATTTCAATAATTCGATCATAAATTAAGATTTGATAATCAAAAAACAGTAAAAGCCAGCCAATCATGAATCTAAACGAATTGCTTGCCGCCGAGTTGAAACGGCTCGAAGAATCTCAAACCATTAAATATGAAACTGCGCTCCAATCTGCACAAGATGGTATAGTGAAGGTGCGAGGCAAAGAAGTTGTAATGCTCGCTTCGAATAATTATTTAGGGATGTCGAATCATCCTGCTGTATGCAAAGCTGCAATGGAGGGCATCAAGAAATATGGATATGGACTTGCCTCGGTGCGATTTCTTACTGGCACGCAAACAATTCATCTTGAGTTAGAAAATAAAATATCGAAGTTTCTGAAATCAGAGGACACTATTCTTTTTTCTTCATCATTTGCGGCTAATATTGCATTTTTCTCTGCGTTGACAAACGAGAAGCTTGGATACGAAAACTTTAAAGATGTTATTTACAGTGACCGACTGAATCACGCCAGCATTATTGATGGACAGCGTCTATGTCGTGCAGAAACTACAGATCGAAAAATTTATAATCATGGCGATGTTGCTGACCTCGAACGGCAGTTGGAAGAAGATAAAAACAAAAATTATCGTATACGGATGATCGCCACAGATGGTGTCTTTAGTATGGAAGGTGATTTAGCACCGCTGCCAAAAATTCTTGAACTCGCTAAAGAATACAGTGCCATCGTTTTTATAGATGATGCGCACGGTATCGGTGTATGCGGTAAGACTGGCAGAGGAACGGCTGAGCAATTCAACTTGCTTGGTAAAATTGATGTAACAGTTGGTACTCTCGGCAAGGCAATTGGCGGTGCAGCTGGTGGTTTCATCAGCGGCTCGAAAGAAATGACTGAATATATGCGCCAAAAAGGGCGGCCGTATATTTTTTCAAACTCGCTTCCTCCTGCAGTGGTTTGTGGTTCAATGGCAGCGTTCGACTTATTAATGAAAGATAAATCAATCATCAGGAGACTTCAGGAGAATACGGCGTATTTCAGAAAAGAAATCAAGAATATCGGTTTCAAAATTATCGAAGGTATTCATCCAATTGTTCCGATAATGCTTAGCGAAGCTTCCATTGCACAGGAAATGAGCAACCAATTGCTTAAAGCTGGAGTGTATATCAAAGGGCTATGGTATCCGGTTGTTCCGAAAGGTGGAGCGCGATTACGTGCTCAGATATCGGCTGCGCTCGCAAAAAAAGACATCGATCGCGCACTCGAAGCATTTGAGAAGGTTGGAAAGAAAATGAACTTGATTTATCCCCAGATCACTAATTAATAATTTATAAATGGCTGCTCCACAAAAAAATAGACTCGCTTTTATCGACCTACTACGTGGTTGGGCGCTGCTTGTGATGATTGAAGTTCACGTCTTCAACGCTTTTATCCTGCCGATGATGAAAACAACTTCTTGGTTTCATATTCTTAATTTTATCAACGGGTTAGTTGCGCCAAGTTTCACTTTTATTTCCGGTTTTGTATTCCTGATTGCAAGTCAAAGGAAACTAGAATCATTCCGGACTTATGGATCTGCATTTTGGAAACAACTTGGGCGAATCGGATTAGTGTGGAGCATAGGTTATTTTTTGCATCTGCCTTTTTTTTCATTCCGTCGAATGATCACCGACACAACAGAAGAGGGATGGCTGAGTTTCTATCAGGTGGATATTCTTCACTGCATCGCGTTTGGATTGCTTGTCCTTTTTATTTCGAGATTATTGATAAAAAATGCTCGGACATATCGGATATTTTTATTTACGAGTGGATTGTTCGTAGTCTTTGCAACGATATTCGTATGGAATTTTGATTTCTTGAATTGGATTCCAGCGCCAATATCAGCATATATCAATAACCAGCATTATTCATTATTTCCACTTTTCCCGTGGTTGGCGTTTATGCTCTTTGGAGGTTACTTCGCTTCTGGATATATTGATGCCCGCGAGCAGAAAAATGAAAGAGAATTCATCTTGCGTTTTGCACTTACAGGAGCCATCCTATTTGTAGTTTGCTTGATTGGAATGGAATTACAGGCCAGCGTAAAAATCGTATCGATAGAAATCCGTGCAAACCCATTATTCTTTCTTGAACGGCTTGGAATTGTGATGTTACTTTTATCGATCTGCTGGTTCTACGCAGATCATCGCAAGACTGATAAGTCGTTCGTGTTAGATGTAGGCAGGGAATCTTTGATGGTCTACACGGCGCACTTGCTTGTTATTTATGGAAGGTTCTGGAATGAACGTAGCTTGGCTTTTTATTATGGAATGACATTCTCTGTTGCAAAATGTATTGTGAGTACGCTTGCCCTTGCGGTGATAATGATTGGTGCGGCAACTGCTTGGGGATGGATGAAGCGAAATCATTTACCGCTTGCGCGCATGATGTTCTTTATGTTTGCAGTAACGGTTTTATTGATGTTTTCAATAGGATAAATGAAAAAGTTAATTGTGAGAAACTAATTTTTAAAAGATAGATTGTAAAAAGGATGGAGTAAGATGGAAGTTGCATCGTTAATAATATCGTTATTAGTCGTAATTTTAATCGTCATTCTATTGCTTCGTCAGTCGTCACGCAAAGGAGAAAATTCTTCTGAGACTACATTACTTTTTCAACAGCAAGTTGATGCGTTACGCGGAGAAGTAAGTCAGAATCTCAAGAACACTGCAGATACGCTTGTTACGTCGCTGAAGAATACAACAGATGTTGTATTTAAAAGTCTGCAAACAACTACGGAAACCGTGAATCAGCAACTGACAACTGTCACTTCGCAATTGAGCAGTGTTACATCGCAGCTGCAAAATAACACTGGTCAAATGGGTTCGCGTTTGGATAATGCTGCGAAAGTTATTCAGGATGTACAGAACAAACTTGGTGAGCTTGGTCAAGCCACGCAAGAAATTAAAGAACTAGGCCAAAGTGTTTCGAAATTAGAAGAGATGCTGAAAGCGCCGAAGCTGCGCGGCGGGCTTGGCGAATTATTGCTTGAAGATCTACTCAAACAAGTTCTTCCCGCAAATGCGTATGATATCCAATATACATTCCGAAATGGTCAGACGGTTGATGCGATCATAAACACAGCGGGCGGCAAAGTGCCGGTGGATTCCAAATTCCCACTTGAAAATTTTCGCAAGATGCTCGATGCCAAAACAGAACAAGAAAAGAAGACCGCTGCACGTTTATTTAAGTCTGATGTAAAAAAACATATCGACGCAATCTCCGAGAAATATATTTTGCCCGATGAAGGGACGTTCGACTTTGCACTAATGTACATTCCTGCAGAGAATATTTATTACGAAACCATCATCAAAGAAGAATCTTACGCGGAAGAAGACGGACTCTACGCTTACGCAACGAAGCGGCGGGTTGTGCCAGTCTCGCCCAATAGCTTTTATGCGCATCTGCGGGTTATCGCACTTGGCTTGAAAGGATTGCAGATCGAGCGAAGTGCAAAAGAAATTTTCCAAAATCTTGCAATGCTGGACACGGAATTACGGAAGTTCAACGACGTATTCGAGACACTTGGTGCGCAGCTTAACAATGCGAAGAACAACTACGACAAAGCCGACAAGCAGTTAGCTGGCCTCACGGAGAAATTCAAAATAGTACAATCAATTCCTGACGTCCAAGATAAGAAGCAATTAGATGCATTCTCGAAGTAAGCTTCCCCATAATTTTATAAACGGTTTTTCTGTATCGAGGAATTGAAACTAATGCATCGAATAATATATTCAAAGCAATGCTTAAATTGCAACGCGAAACTTGAGACATCACATGCATATTGTCCGCAGTGCGGGCAGGCAAACCACGATCTTAATATCTCTCTGCGGCACTTGCTGGAAGAGGCGTTAGAAGGAGTTTTGCATTTCGATATAAAATCCGTTCGGACAATACAGGCACTTGCGTTCAAGCCCGGATTTGTAACGTCGGAATTCATCAAAGGAAAACGTGCACGGTACGTTCCTCCAATCAGGCTGTACATTTTTATTAGTTTCCTGTTTTTTCTTCTTTTATCTTTGTCGCCTGGAAGGCATGAGTCGATCGCTTCGGCGGAGTCACACTCGACGCAGAATGAAATAACATTCTACAATAATATAAATTCCCATGAATTGCGGGGGCTTCAGCAAGCACAACTAGATTCTCTCATGCAATCCCGCGGCGTCGCTCTGACAATACTGAACAGGTACGTGGTGCGGCAAATGTCACGCATCGGCACAGAGGGACAGGAGGGATTCAATCACCTCTTGATGAAGGGAATATCTTATATGATGTTTGCCTTTATGCCGTTATTTGCCCTCTTTGTTTTTCTCCTAAACCGGAAAAAAGCACAATACTACATCGGAACACTTGTATTCTCAATCCATTATCATAGTTTTGTGTTCCTACTTCTCACCGTATCCTTATTGGTGGACCGGCTTGCCGGCACATCGCTGATATGGGCTATTTCCATCATTATCTGTCCAGTCTATTTGTATCTGGCATTGAGGTATATGTATCAAGGGTCCTGGATGAAAATGATAGGGAAAACACTGCTTGTCGGTGTGCTTCAATTTACTTCAATGGCGCTACTATTTTTTATGACAGCAATTATTAGCATACTAGTTTTTTAAACGGACATCTAAGTCAATTGCATCATTCCCTCCGGCATGCCTGGGCTTGCACGCTGAACATTCGGCAAGCAGGTATAGCGGAATGCGACGAACGCGGGAATCTCTTGATGTGAAGAGTCTAAAAAATACACGAGCGTCTTGCTTTTCCTTAATTGTTTTGAGATATTCACCATTGGTATTAATATTCCACCAGCTCATCAACCAATAAAAGGAAGAATATTATGACACACAATGCACACCAAGAGCCCAAGCTGCATTGGAAATGGGTCACTTTATCGGTTATTGCAGGACTTATCATCGTAGGGGCATCGTATTTTATTGTAGCGCAGACTTTCCACAGTGGTGAAATTCAAGCGTTGATTATGTTGGGCGGATTTATTGTAACAGGTGCTATTATTGGATATTTTTCTCCGGGCATAACAATTAATGAAGCATCTGTAGGCGGAGCGCTTGTGATGATAGTGATGTTGCTTCTGCTTGCAATTACAAATGTTGAAATTCATTTCTCAAAATCTATCAATTTACTTCTCTTAATTCTCGGTGTTGGTTTTTCCTGGGTTGGTGGTTGGGCAGGTGAAAAATTACAGGGGGATGAATCTTCGGCTGAAGAGAAAAATATAAAAAAGTTTCTTTGGAAGTGGGTGCTGGTTGGTGTAGTTATCGCATTTGCCCTTAACGTATTATTAGTTTTTATTCTTTCGACTTTTTTCCCTCCTCATATTTTCAAGTTTGCGCTTGCCGGTTTCATTGGGAGTTTTGTGGTAACAGGATTTGTTGTTGGTGTTAAATCGCCAGGTGTAACACTCAGCGAACCTGCGGTTGCTGGATTATTAGTAGTCATTCTCGATTGGGTTTTCCTGAGATTTGTTATTTTACTTAGTTCACAAACTTTACCAACAAGGTATCTCATTGTAGGATTGGTTATGGGATTCTTGATTTCACTTTTCGGTGCATGGCTTGGTGAAAAATATCAGCAAGGCGCGGAGGAAAAAAAGAAAGAAGCGTAATTTCTTTTAGTGATTTTGAAGGAAGCCTCTTCGGTGCAACTGAAGAGGCTTTTTTCGTTTGGTCGAGCAGGTGGCAACAAAGCGCACTTATTTGTATATTTTAATAAAGAGATTGTTCACAATTAAGGTAATTAAAGTGAAAAGTAATTTAAAGAGAATCGGAATCCTTACTGGCGGAGGCGATTGCCCGGGCTTGAATGCAGTTATTCGCAGTATAGCGAAACCAGCAATGACGCAATTTAATTCAACAGTTGTTGGAATTCTGGATGGCTTTGAAGGTCTTGTGGAAGGTAGAATGCGTGAGTTAACACCGAAAGATGTCGGCGGCATCGTCAACATGGGCGGGACAATTCTCGGAACCTCCAATAAGGGTAATCCTTTCCAATTCCCCGTGGAGACACCGCAAGGCATCGAAGTATTGGATTATTCGAGCCATGCCATTCAGAATTATCGCGACTGGAATTTGGATGCACTTATTGCAATTGGTGGTGATGGAACGATGCACATCGTGGATCGCTTCACAGATCTCGGTCTAAATTTTATTGGCGTTCCGAAGACAATCGATAATGATCTTTCTGCAACTGACGTGACGTTCGGATATGATTCCGCAGTCTGGGTAGCAACGGAAGCGATAGATCGCCTTCATACAACTGCATCATCTCATCATCGTGTTATTGTCGTAGAAGTTATGGGAAGGTATGCAGGATGGATTGCACTTGGCGCTGGAATTGCCGGCGGTGCAGATGCAATTCTAATTCCAGAAATTCCATTTAAGTGGGATAAAGTATATGAACATGTCCTTCTGCGCAGCAAACGTGGGAACAGGTTCAGTATTATTTGTGTAGCAGAGGGTGCAAAACCAGCTGAAGGTGATGTCGTTGTGAAAGAATTGGATAAAAAGCGCACTGATCCGATACGTCTAGGTGGAATTGGTGATGTTGTTGGACGAAAGATTGAAGAAGCAACTGGACTTGAAACACGCGTCGTTGTTTTAGGACATGTTTTGCGCGGCGGTAGTCCAACTCCGTACGATCGAATCCTAGCTACAAGATTCGGCGCGATGGCGCTTGAGTTGGCAGCACAAGGCAAATTTGGATACATGGTCAGTCTGCGCGGAACCGAAGTTGTTGCCGTATCTGTTAAAGAAGCAATTTTGAAACTCCGAACTGTACCGCTCGATTCGCAATATATACATGCTGCAAAAATGGTTGGTACTTCATTTGGAGACTAAGATTCGAAAGCTATTGTTGTCGCGTTAGTTCAATCCGTGATCAATAAAAAATTATGCAGGTGCATTCGTCAAAAATTAAGACCATCGATCCGCAATTTTTGTGTACGGCGTACTGCAATGGTTATTTCCCGATGGCGGATCCGAAAACGGGTGAAATAAGTTGGTACTCGCCAGATCCACGCACGATATTTGATTTGAATGAATTTCACATTCCTCGCAGTCTCAGACTAACACTTAAAAAGGAAGAGTTTGAAGTTCGTATTAATAAGCGATTTGAAGAAGTGATGCGTGCGTGTGCAGAACGAGAGGAAACGTGGATTTCAGAAACGATTATTCAAAGTTATATTCAGCTCTATCAGCTCGGAATCGCTCATAGTGTCGAAATATGGAAAGATGGCAATCTTGTCGGCGGTCTCTACGGTGTCGCAATTCACGGAGCATTTTTCGGCGAGTCGATGTTCAGTAGAATGTGTGATGCTTCTAAGATTGCACTTGTAAATCTTGTTAAAAGAATGAAAGACCACGGTTTTACATTGCTTGATACTCAATACCTGACAACACACTTGAAAAGATTCGGAGCGCGTGAGATTCCGCGCACCGAATATATGAAACGATTAGAAGAATCACTTACCATCACCTGTTCATTCATCGACGAGGGATTATGATAAGCAATATAATGGAACCGGTTATTACACTAACCAATTTTCCTGCATTGAAATTGATGAATCGTGGCAAAGTACGTGATATATATGATTTTGGTGAAGCATTGCTTATTGTTGCAACCGACCGCCTTTCAGCGTTTGATGTTGTGATGAACGAAGGTATTCCATATAAAGGAAAAGTGTTAACGCAAATTTCCGATTTCTGGTTCGAACAAACAAAAGAGATCGTCCCGAATCATCTTATTGCTTCCATTGTGTATGATTTTCCTTCTGCGTGTAAGCCATATTGGTATTCTCTAAGCGATCGTTCAATGTTTGTAAAGAAGACGAAGCCATTGGCGGTTGAATGCATCGTACGCGGGTATCTTTCTGGCTCCGGTTGGAATGAATATCAGAAAAGAAAAAGTGTTTGCGGAGTTCAATTACCGGATGGACTCGTTGAATCGTCCAGGCTTCCAGAACCCATTTTTACACCAACGACTAAGGAAGAAGTCGGCAAACACGACGAAAATATTTCTTTCGATCAAATGAAAAATATTGTCGGTAAAGAACTTGCCGAGAAAGTTAGAGACATCTCGCTAAGAGTCTATTGCCATGGAGCAGAACTAGCAGAGAAGAAGGGCATTATTATTGCTGACACAAAGATGGAGTTTGGATTGAATGAAAATGGTGAACTGATTCTTATTGATGAATTGCTCACACCAGATTCTTCCCGCTTTTGGCCGAAAGATAAATATCAGTCCGGCCGTGCACAAGAAAGTTACGATAAACAGTTCGTTCGTGATTATCTTCTTTCTATTAACTTTAATAAAAAACCGCCTGCACCCAAATTGCCAATTGATATAGTCTTAAAAACCTCTGCACTCTACTTGGAGGCATTAAAGAAATTAAGTGGTAAAACCTTGATGTAGTTTGCATTGACGCCAGCATACGAAATACTTGAGCATCCCTCAGATCTTGGCATTGAAGCCCATGGAAACACGAGAGAAGAGATGTATAGCAATGCTGCTCTCGGATTGATATTTGTAATTGCGGGGACTTCAAAAATTGAATCCCTTGTGGAACGAACAATGACCATTCCAGCAATCGACCGCGAGAACTTGCTTGTTCGATGGTTAACAGAAGTCCTCTTTTTGTACGATGCTGAGAAGTTTTTAACCGCAGCAATTGAATTCGAGGTACTTAATGATACGTTGTTGAAAGCAAAAATTCTTGGTGAACCATTTAACGCAAGAAAACACAAACTTAGACTCGACATTAAAGCCATCACATATCATCAGCTCAAGATTGAGGAGCACAGCGGAATCTGGACAGCACGTGTATTTGTGGACATCTAATAGATGATACTCAAGAAGTTAGACGATTATCGCTTTGTAATTCCAAAATCCTTTCAAGAGGGTATGAAAGTAGAGGGATTGATTTATGCTAATGATGAACTCATTATTGCCATCGAAAAGGATCAGACGTTAACTCAGGTTGCCAATGTGGCGACACTTCCAGGGCTCGTTGGTCGGTCGCTTGCAATGCCAGATGCACATCAAGGATATGGTTTTGCAATCGGTGGAGTAGCAGCGTCTGATATCGAAAAGGGGGTTGTCTCAGCAGGCGGTGTTGGTTTTGATATTAATTGCGGTGTGCGGTTGCTTGCCTCGAATATATTACTAGACGAAGCAAAACCGAAACTTGATGCTTTGCTAAATAAATTATTTCGCGATATTCCTTGCGGGACAGGCAAATCTGGGATTATAGATTTGTCATTCGAGCAACTTGATGAAGTATTAAAAAAGGGTGCAAGCTGGGCAGTCGAGAATGGTTATGGTACGTTATCTGATCTTGATCACATCGAAGAATGTGGCACACTTGTAAGCGCTGATCCAAAAGAAGTCAGCCATCGCGCAAAACAACGGGGACGAGATCAGCTTGGCACATTAGGTTCTGGCAATCATTTTGTTGAAGTGCAGTATGTAAAAGAAATATTTGACGAGGAAACAGCGAAAGTTTTTGGCCTGCATCTTGATCAAATTGTGGTTATGATCCATAGTGGCTCTCGCGGTCTTGGTCATCAAGTCTGTACTGATTATTTAGAAGAAATGCAGGAAGCGATGCTGAAGTATGGCATCAAGGTAGTAGATCGTCAGCTTGCTTGTGTACCAATCAAATCTCAGGAAGGTCAACGATATTTGAAGGCAATGGCAGCAGCGGCAAATTTTGCATTTGCCAATCGTCAGATGATGAGTCATTGGACTCGGCAGGCGTTCAAGAGTATTCTGAAATCTAGTGAATTAAGGTTAGTATATGATGTAGCCCACAATATTGCAAAGGAGGAAACTCATAGTGTTGGAGGACGAGTATTAGTGCATCGAAAAGGGGCCACGCGTGCCTTCCCAAAACATAGGCCAGAAATTCCAAAGGACTATTTTAATGTCGGACAACCTGTCCTGATTCCCGGTAGTATGGGCACCTATTCGTATGTGTTAGTTGGCACAGAGCGAGCGATGGCAGAGACGTTCGGCTCGACGTGTCACG
>JBEKLV010000380.1:0-2559 GCA_050008835.1 Bacteroidota bacterium
AAATCGATTCCCCAAACATATTGATCATGTTGTTCAAAGCGCAATTGAGAAAAAGGGATCTTTATCTCAACACACCAACCATCAGAAGTGATTTTTGGTTTTGCTTCCCACACCCCATCCCAGCTTCCATCGCTCCAATCGTCATTGTAAAGAATCCCGTCTCGCAATACGCCTGCTGCCGATACGATAAAGTAAAAGCCATTCCGCTTATCGTGATATGAATCGATGCCCACAGCAAATTCATCGGAACTGGCATCGTTATCACGCCGTGCGAGCCTAGCGATAATGGAGTCAGGGTGTGCATCATGCATATGTGCAGCTATATATAATGCTTCATCATCATAAGCCACCCACACTTCCGTCAATTCAGTTGCCGGTTGTCCTTGGTTGGGATCTTGTTGAAAGAAAACTGTCGTGCCTGCACGCTGCCAGACCGACTCGGAGAGTACGCCATCAATCTTAATGGGTTCCTTTATACGAACAGCGGAGATTTGTTTTATAAAATCAGGCGGGTTGCCATAGCCAGATACAAATCCTAAAAAAAGCGTCAGAAAAAACCATCCTAAAAGGCGCATCGGATTCCTAAAAATTTATGATAGTGTATCAGACTCGTCTTTAATCGAAAAGGTTGGGGGAAAAAATCGCTCACACCTTCTCTAAAAGATACAAAGACATACGAAATACGAAGCATAATTGTTGCAATAATAGCTTCTCCCTATATTTCTTCAAAAAAAATTAGACCTCACTGAAAAAGAAACAATCACTTATCGTCGGTCAAACTTCCATATCTGATAGGAATACAATCGGATTACATTGCAGGTGGCAGTTGATCGCCTTATATTTCCGGAAGATACACATGAAATGTTGTACCCTTGCCTACAGCACTTTCGACGGTCATGAATCCCTTGTGTCCTTTTACAATTCCAGCAACGATCGATAATCCCAATCCCGTTCCCTTGCCGATTTCTTTTGTAGTATAAAATGGTTCAAATATTTTTTCGATTTGTTCTGGAGGAATACCAACGCCGGTATCGGAAATTGTCCAAACCACAAAAGATCCTTCGATGGCGTTTGGAATCATTTCGGCTATCGCTTTACTCACCTGATCACAAGCGAGCGCAATCGTGAGACGGCCGCCCTCCGGCATTGCATCCTTTGCATTATTGATCAAATTGACCAATACTTGTCGAAGCTGAGTTTCATCGCCAAGCACAATAGCCGGATTATCCGGAAGATTGCTTTCAACCTCGATATTGGGCGGAATAGTTTCCTTAATCGCATATAGAGCACTACGCAAGATATCAGCGGCTTTCAGCGGCACATGCTGTCCCTCCACACCACGGACAAAGGCAAGCACTTGCTGAACAAGATTGATGCTATGTTCAGCGCTAAGCCCGATAGATGTTAACATGGATTGGCTGTTTTTATCTTCAACTTTCCGTTGCAGCAATTCTGCTGCCATCTTCACGGGCACTAATAGGTTCTTCAAATCATGCGCCATACCGCTTGCTAACACACCAATGCTTTCAATCCTATGTGCACGCAGCTGTTTTGCTTCCAAGCGTTTTCGCTCCGTCACGTCGATGAGGACACCCTCGATATATCCTTTATCAGAGAATATAGCGCCGGAAAAAGAAATGCACGCTTCCGTTTTATCAAAACGCTGGACCGTAACTTCGAGATTCTTTATTGTTCCTTGATTTTTTAGCGTGTTAACAATATGATTCCGATCCGCTGTCGGGATTGCCTCAAATATTTGTCTAACTTCTTCCGGTGTCTTCACAGCGAGCATTTCTAATAAAGCTCGATTCGCTTCTAACACATTCCACGAATCTGCAGAGATGCGCACCATTCCGGCAAGTGAGTTCTCAAAAAGATTACGATACTTTAGTTCACTTTTGGCAAGCTCTTCAAGTTCGCGCTGTTTGGCAACCATTTCCCTGCGTTTGCTCTGGACAATTGCCATGATAAATCCCACAGCAAGCAGGAGCAGCACAAACGTGCCTACACCTATCGTCCATAATATGTTTATTGCGGTATCGGGCATTATGATTTCTAAAATAATACCTTGTCAAGGAGTAACCTGCCCGCTGTCTTTGGGGTGGGAACCTTGACAAGGTTGGTATATACTTATCTAATCACTTAGAAGGTAAAGGTGTTTTGCATAAGAATCCACGCAGGAAGAAGATATACTGTATCACAATGAAGACTAAATTTAACATCCATACCAATCGCATTATTGGACGGGGTAAGGTCAGCATTAAATTGAACGAGGTAAGGAGAAAAAAAGACGCTGCTGCATAAAGAGCAATTCCTGAAACAACAAGAAAACGATAATCCTTTTTCCATTCGAAGCCGTGTTCTCGAGATATTGAGTACAATAGCCAACCGCCAAAGATTATCTGAATTATTTGTGAGACAGAACCAGAATAGACATCAGAATAATAAAACGGCTCAAATGTAAATTTCCCAATAATCCAGATTATCAAATACACAGAATACGCTGACCACAGAAGTTTGCCATATTGTTTATTTGGACGCCAATAATAGTAGATGGAG
>JBEKLV010000381.1:0-3512 GCA_050008835.1 Bacteroidota bacterium
GGAGCCGGCGGATTATGCGATGTTCGGATGGCGTTGCAGCCCATTTCTTTTAGTAGTTGCAAACGCCTCTTCCAAGCCTGTTCCGGAACTGCAGCCCCGAGGCAACCTGCGTCGTGATGCAAACATACACCATTCATCTTTACATGCTTTCCGTTCAGAAGAAAACCTTTGTCTTTGTTATATTCAATTTTTCGGATACCAAAAGTCGAGACAAGGTTGTCGTCTTCCTTTTTTTCCTCTCGTATTGATGAATGAAGTGTATATAACGATGATGTTTCAATCGACCAAAGTAAAGGAGAAATTATTTTCATTGTTTGTTCAACATTTGATTTGCCTGATGGTACGAGTGAAACAGGTGTTTCAATAGTGGTGATTTCTTTGCCTGATTCATTTTTAATGATGGACCGCAAAACGACTTTTCTAGCTATGGGATAATTGTTTTCAATTGAAGTACGAACAGAAATTGTTGCAGATGAGGAATCTACAAAAGGCGTGGTAATATATATTCCCCATTGAGCGATATGTACGGAACTAGAAATATTCAGCCACACATGGCGGTAAATTCCAGAACCTGAGTACCAGCGGCTGTTGGGTTGCAATGAATTATCAACCCTGACTGCAATTATATTTTCCCCTTTTTTAATAAAAGAAGTCAGATCATAGTAAAAACTTGTATAGCCATAAGGATGTTTACCCAAGTACTGTCCATTTATCCAAACATCACTGTTCATATACACACCATCAAATTCAAGCCAAGATTGTTGATCCTTACTAATTGTGGGCAAGTCAAAATGTTTGCGATACCATCCAATACCAGTAGGAAGATAGCCACCATTACCTTTTGTCGATGCATCCTTTGTAAACTCACCTTCGATACTCCAATCGTGGGGAAGATTGAGTGTACGCCATTGGCTATCGTCAAAATCCTGCTTTTCCGCATTTTTTAAATCAGATTGTACAAATTTCCAATCATAATCCATGAGCAAATGTCGACGACCCGTGGGCGCTGCAGATAAAGCATTAATGAATAACATGTTCAAGAAGAAATAGAAACAAAAACGATAGCTTTTCATAACAAGTCCTCTATATAAAATAAAGTTGCACGAAATCTCTCGCGCGCTTCTATAAAATTTCCGAATTATTCTAATGTAGCTCGAGTGAAAGATTATTCGAAAATATCTCAGTCAGAAAAAAATCTTATTTCCTCAGTAATTCCTCGACTGCCGCCTCGATCTGTTGATCGCGTCCCGCAGTCATAACATCGGGCTCGTTCCGTACCTTAATGTCGGGTTCCATCTGGTTGTTTTCACAGAACTTGCCATCCGGCATCCTCCACCCACCCATCGGGATACCAAATCGGAGAGTCGGGTCGATTTGACTTTCCCACCAGACGAATGTACCTGTGCCGGGAACAGGCATGCCGAGAGTTTTACCGATTCCCAACTTATACGCCATTGGAAAGAGGTGGGCATCCGAATAATTGCTCTCACCGACAAGGACGATAGAAGGCTTTGTCCATTTATCAGAGGGTTCCGAACCGATATATTGACCATGTGGAATAATATCGAAATATTTCTTGCCACTAAGAAAGTCCGAGAGTTGCTCGTGAATATTGCCGCCGCCGTTAAAGCGCGTATCAACGATGATGGCTTGTTTGTCAATATTGCGACCGAGGGCTTCTTCGAACGTGGTACGCATGCTTGCATCGTTCATAGCGCGCACATGAATATAGCCGATTTTTCCACCTGAAAGTTTCTCTACTTCGGCGCGACGATTTTTCACCCAGCGCTTGTATAGTAATTCATTCTCATCACTCCACAAAATCGGTTTCACAGTCTCGTCCCAGTGTACATTGTTCGACGAGTCGTACAACGAAATAAGTGTCAGCTTGCCGACCTTGCGGTTCAACAACTGATAAAAATCTATTGAAGGCGTAATCGACTGTCCGTCGATTGATTCCAGAACATGACCGGCTCGTATTTGGGACGATGCATTGTCGAGAGGTCCGCCTTCCACGATTTCTGCGATCTTTATTCCATTGCCTGAATAAGTAAAATCATACAGAAGCCCTAGCTCTGCGGTCTGATCCGAGTTGGGCTGATTCTGTCTATAGTAGCACCCCGTGTGAGAGACGTTCACCTCTCCCAGCAGCTCGCTTAGCATCTCCGCGAAATCATAATTGTTGTTAATATATGGGAGGAATTTTTTGTAATCTTTATAGTAATAGTCCCAATCTATTCCTTGCATATCGGGAAACAATATTTTTTCCTTGAATTGCCGCCAGGCATGATCAAAAATATAATTCCGTTCTTCATCTTGTTTCAATACCATCTCGCCGCTCGTTTTAATTGGTTCGTCCTTTCCGCTTTCCACATCGACCTTCACTGGTTTGCCATCTGAATCCAGGAAAATGAATTTCCCATCTTTTGAAAACTCCATGGAAGCCCGTTTGGCGCCGAGTTTGGCAAGGAGTTTTGTTTCTTTTTTACGCAGCTCCGTTACCCAGAGATCGTTCCCTTTGTCGAAGCTTGTCAGATAGTAAAGTTTTTCACCATCCTTTGAAAGGATCCAGTCGCTTGCTGGAGATGTGTAAATTGTTAGTTTGCTTTTGCGTTCTGTGAGATTGTTCCAGTCGATGACGACCTTCGGGAGAGTATCTTTTTCCGTTTTGGATTCTTTTCCTTTCTTTTCATTCTTTGTTTTTTCCTCTGTATCTTTTTTTTCTTTGTCCTCTTGGTCTTTCACAAGGGCAAACTCCTCCTTTGTCAGCTTGAAGCGGTCAAATGCTGCTTTGGTGAAAAACATTCCGTAGACATCGCCGCTGAAGATGTTACCACCTTGATCACGAGTGCCTTCGCGGTCGGAGCCCCAGATCATCATCTTTCCATCCATAACCCATTTGGGTGTATAGTTGTCATACCCGCTCAATGTGAGGTTGTAGATGTCGCCTTTCCCATCTGCAGAAACCAGTCCCACCTGCGGTGTGAACATCCGCTCAGGATAAGCGAATTGAACCAGGAACCACTTTCCATCGGGTGACCATTGATAATATTGATCGCCGTCTGCATAGGAATAATTCTTGTCGGCAGTCATGATTATCCTCGTCTGTTTTGTTGCGAGGTTAATCACTTTAAGCGTGACACGATTTTCAAGATATGCTATTTCCTTCCCGTCTGGGGAGAAGGAAGGCTGATATTCTTCTGCATCGGTGGCAACGACCGGCTCCTCCTTCAAAACAGTCGATACGTAGAAATACTGTTCACTCTTGCGTGTGATAGATACAGTATAGATATTCCAATTGTTATCTTTCTCTGCAGCATATACTAGCGACCGGCCATCCGGACTGAAACTGACGCTCCGTTCCTGCCATGGTGTGTTCGTGATTCGTTTAGTGATGCCTCCTTCCATGCTTGTCACAAATATTTCTCCCCGGAATATGTATGCGAACTCCTTGTCGTTAGGAGAAAGCTTCATTTCCGTGAAACCTTCGTTCACAGGAATGATCTTGTCCA
>JBEKLV010000382.1:0-2915 GCA_050008835.1 Bacteroidota bacterium
CGATTCACTGAAATCCCTTTATCACATAGTGTTTTTTACTCTTTCCAGCGTTTTTCAGTAGTTATCGAAATCATCCTAAATTGGAAACTGGGCTAGTTGGGCATTTTTTAGGAAAGTGCAGGTTTCTTGGCAAAAAGAGACATTCATCGATAGTGTCGCATCTTACACTGAATGCTCTTGGATCGACCAATGTTAGTGCCCTTTTTATAACGCCAAGACAATTATTTTGGGGGTCGAGAATTCTCCCTAAAATTCCAGAAACAATCGCTTTTTTACTTGGTTATACGGCAAAAAATAGATTATATTGATTTTATTAGCAATAGGGTTTCGGGCATAAGCAGCTTGTTGGCAAATGGATGGTTATTTGGCACTGTGTAGGTTTGTCGAATTGCTGCCATGCCGGCCAGCTTTATTTCAGCAGACTCAAGAAATGCCCGTGCAATTGCAGCAATAAAATTGCCGTAACACATTTATGAAAGATAGAGTTCTTTCGGCATTGGCATCAATCACGGGAAAATTTCAACAGAGTTTGTTTCCTGTTGAAAAAACAATAATGGGAGTAAATTGCTCATGAAGGCAAAGTTTTTCCAGTCTATTTTATCGATTGTTATCTTGGCGGTAATTGCCTCATCGGTCTACGCCACCGACCTGTCGGTTTTAAAGCAGGACTATGTAGATCAACAGTACGGCCTGTTCCTGCACTACAACATGGGAACCTATGTCAATCAGGAATGGACTCATTCCGTCCCGATGTCGAGCATAAATACTTTCAGTCCTACGGCCGGACTGGTAAACACCGATCAATGGGCCGCCACGGCCGTGGCGGCTGGAATGAAATACGGCGTACTTACGACCAAACATCACGACGGCTTCGCCCTGTGGGACACCACCAACAGCACGTACGACATTGCCAGCACCAGTTGGTACGCCACCTATCACCAGGACATCGTGGGCTCATTTGTCAATTCCTTTCGCAACGCGGGATTGGGAGTCGGTTTATACTACTCGTTCTGGGACAAATACAACGGCATAGGTATAACGCCATACTATTCGGATGACGCAACCCTTGGACGAAAGAGTTCCGCCGACGCCACTGCCTATGTCAAGTCGGAAATCAGTCAACTGCTAACCAACTACGGGCAGATCGACGTGCTTTGGGTCGACGGCTGGGGATGGGCGAATACAAGTCAAGGCTGTCCATATTCAGATGTAAATTATGCGGATGTCTATAGTTACATTCATACGAATTGGCCAAACACATTGCTCGTAAATAACATTAATGAGGGGAACACGAATCATACCGACGTCATCGACTATGAGACCCAGTTTTCCGGTCAGATGCCGCCGGTTGGAAACACCATACCGAGCGAAGGCAACGCCACCTTGCGAAGCGATAATGGTTGGTTCTATACGGGTAGTCCGCCATCCAGCGTGGGATATAAATCCGCTTCGTATGTAGGCGCTGTAGTCCTTATGATGAATTCCCGCAATGCGAGTTATTTGCTCGATGTCCCGCCGGACACAACAGGCACAATTCCAACCGCCGCGGTAACCCGCTTGACGGACATAAAGGCTTATTTGGCCGTTACCCGAAACTACGCACGGGAAACATGGTTTATGGAAAAACGGCCACGCAAAGCAGCACCGACACCGCCTGGGGCGGCCACGCAGCCAGCCTGGCTACAAATACTGACAGAACCGACTTCACACATACCAATTCAGTTACAGATTTTAATCCTTGGTGGAAGATAGACTTGACGGGCACATCCTCGAACACGTCCATCGAAGAAATCGAAATCTTCAATCGCGTCACTGAATGCGGGGGACGGTTGCGCGATATCACGGTCGATGTCTTGGCGGCCGACGGGACAACAGTTGTGTGGTCTTCCGGTTTGCTCAATCCAAACAACTCCATGGGCGGCGGGGCCAGCGATTACGCAAACGGCCCGACTCGCCTCTGCGTATTTGCCAATAACGGCGTTCCCGTCTTGGGACGATATGTCCGCGTCACCCGCACGGGAAAGGCTCTGCCAGCGGCGTCTGGGACGTGAACACTACGGCAAACTGGTTTAACAACGTCGCCTTGATAGCCGACAAGTATCACGTCTCTCCCACGGCGGATTCCGTTTCCTTTAGCGACTCTTATGACAACGTATATGGCAACGCCTTCGCACCAACCACCACGACTGTCACACTGAATACAACCGTCTCGCCGTCCACGGTTGTCTTCGATGCTAACACCCTGAATTACACCCTCAGCGGCACAGGCGGCATCTCCGGCGGCACAAGCCTGGTTAAAACCGGCTCCGGCACGGTGACTATCTCAACCGCCAACGGTTACACCGGCGGCACAATACTCAACGGCGGCCCTCTCTCCATCAATTCCGATGCCGCGCTTGGCGCCGCTGCCGGCACTGTAACCATTAACAAGACCGGATCGGCCTCAGCGGTGCTCAAAATCACTAGCACCTTTGCCTTGGCCAATAATCGGCCTATTGAGGTCGGCGCCGGCGGCGGCGCGATCGAGGTGCTCGGGTCAACCAATACCCTAACCGTGGCACCGCTGTCCACTACTGCTGTTACTTTTAACGGTCCACTCACGGTTCAGGGCGGCGGCACGCTAACCCTCAATTTAGTAAGCGCCCCAACTATCACTGCCCCGCAGACTTTGACTATTGCCGGAGGTGTCACGCCCACCACATTGAACGTCGGTGGAACGGCTGATCCGTTCACCAGCGGCGCGGTCAGTATGGACGTAGTCAACAACGGCAACCTCAACATTACCGCAGGCTCGAAAAAGATCGGCGCTCTGTCCGGCACAGGCAACACATCGCTGGCTGGCAATACGCAACTGACCGTCGACTCACTATTTCAAAACATCTTGAGCATCGGCGCCGGATCCACTTTGAACATCA
>JBEKLV010000383.1:0-2542 GCA_050008835.1 Bacteroidota bacterium
CCAACGTACAGTATTTCATAACAAAGGAAAACAAAATTGTCGAATTGCCCATCTTGGAAATGCAATACAAACCAAAACCGGTTGAAGAACCTCCATCGATTGAGAAATCCCTCCTTGCTGCCAAGGCCAACATCTCGGCACTGATGGAACTCGCGCGAGATAAAGAAGATAAAAAAAGCGAGGTTCGTAGTTCTGCCATTTGGGCTCTGGGGAATATGGGACCGGTAGCCATTCCGGCACTTATGGAACTGGCGCGGGATAAAGAAAGCGAGATTCCTAATTCTGCCGTTTGGGCTTTGGGGGAGATGAAACCGCCTGCCATTCCGGCACTCACGGAACTGCTGCGGGATAAGGACGAGAAGGTTCGCACTTCTGCCGCCATGACTTTTAAGAAGATCGGACCGGCTGGCAAGGATGCCATTCCGGCACTCATGGAACTGCTGCGGGATAAGGAAAGCAAAGTTCGTGAAAATGCTGCTAACGTTTTGGGGATACTCGGACCGGATCCCAAGGTTGCCATTCCGGCACTCACGGATCTGCTCCGGGATCAGGACAAGTCTGTTCGCACTTCTGCCATTTGTGCTTTGGGGAATATCGGACCGGCTGCCAAGGATGCCATTCCGGCACTCACGGATCTGCTCCGGGATCAGGACACGTCTGTTCGCACTCATGCCGCTTGGGCTTTGGGAGAGATCGGACCGGCTGCCAAGGCTGCCATTCCGGCACTTATGGAATTGCTGCAAGATAAGGAAAGAAACGTTCGTGATTCTGCCGCTTCGACTTTGGGGAAGATGGGACCGGCTGCCAAAGATGCCATCCCGGCACTGATGGAACTGGCGCGGGATAAAGAAGATATAAGAGGCAATGTTCATTATTCTGCCGCTAAGGCCTTGGGGAATATCGGACCGGATGCCATTCCGGCCCTCCTGGATCTGCTCCGGGATCAGGACAAGTCTGTTCGCACTTTTGCCATTTGGGCTTTGGGGCATATCGGACCGGCTGCCAAGGATGCCATTCCGGCACTCACGGATCTGCTCCGGGATCAGGACAAGTCTGTTCGCACTTCTGCTGCTGGGGCTTTGGGGGATATCGGACCGGATGCCAAGGATGCCATTCCGGCACTGATAGAATTGCTGCGGGATAAGGAAATCAACGTTCGTAATTCTGCCGTTACGGCTTTGGGGAAGATGGGACCGGCTGCCAAGGATGCCATCCCGGCACTGATGGAACTAGCGCGGGATAAAGAAGATATAAGAGGCAATGTTCGTTATTCTGCCGCTAGGGCCTTGGGGAATATCGGGCCAGATGCCTTTCCGGCACTCACGGATCTACTCCGGGATCAGGACAAGTCTGTTCGCATTTATGCCGCTAGGGCTTTGGGGGATATCGGACCGGATGCCAAGGATGTCATCCCGGCGTTAATGGAATTGCTACGGGATAAGGAAAGCAAGGTTCGTGATTCTGCCGCTACGACTTTGGGGAAGATGGGACCTGCTGCCAAGGATGCCATCCCGGCATTGGCAGAAATGCTGCGGGATAAGGAAAGAGACGTTCGTGATTCTGCCGCTACAGCTTTGGGGAAGATGGGACCGGCTGCCATTCCGGCACTCACGGATTTGCTCCGGGATCAGGACAAGTCTGTTCGCACTTATGCCATTTGGGCTTTGGGAAATATCGGACCGAATGCCAAGGATGCCATTCCGGCACTGACAGAAATGCTGAGGGATAGCAATGTTTCTAGGTATGCTGCCGAGGCTTTGGGGAAGATAAAGCCATCATTGCCCTCTAGTGTACAATCAAAAACTGAACCGCCAGTACCGAAAAAACAACAGAATCAATAAAATGAAGTAGCCCTCGACGAATTGCCATAATTTACATGGTGCCAAGGCACAGGTTCCCGCCAGGTGGCGCCGCTTCTTGAAGCGGTGGGACGAAGTCACAAGAGGTTTTGGCAAGAGTTTCGCGATTCCCGTTCAGCCTCTTACGGCTAAGCCACCCCGGCTCAAGAACCGGGGCTACCCCGCTAAACCCGTTATACCCGGTCTGCCTTCTTCATTCTGAATTATCGTTTACTTCCCAGCCACGCGCTTTGGAATTGTGAACGAATACAGGCATACCACAGCGCCGGTGGACATCAGGCTCCAGGGAGCCCAAGGCGGGGGGATTACTTGTTTCTGGGCGCCAAGTGCGGGTGTTGAATCAAAGATCGAGGTTGATTCGGTGGCTTCGTCGCGTATTTTCAAGGTAAATTGAGCAACGCCCAGGCACTGAACGCCCACAATTATCAGAAAGATCCCCATCGCCAGGAATAATGCCCGCCACATAATGAAATCCTCCGAAAAAACAGAACTATCGCCTTCTTTCCAGATCGACGATAGGGGCATTGGACCTGAAGTTTCGGTCTTTCAACGTGCGGAAAGCCTTGAATTCAAATGACTGCCGTAACAGTTATTCCGGATGAAAAGCCTTTTGATGTTTACTTGGATAATGACCCGGCAAATAAACCTTTTCACCTCATTTTCCGGCCGTCCGTTGGACGGCC
>JBEKLV010000384.1:0-2608 GCA_050008835.1 Bacteroidota bacterium
CGATGCGGACTATGGCCTTACCCTGGACAGCTCAACGTTCCTGAGCAGCGGGGTCATAGACACCACGTACGAGAGCGAGTACAAGGCGGCCGTCTGGGGCGAGTTGTTCCAGGCGACCGACAAGGGCGGGTCGCTGGACCTCACCGCCCAGGGAAGCTATCGGTACACCGCGGCCCGTCCTTACATAGTGGACCTCGACCTCTTGCGGTTCACCGGGCTGTTTTCCGAGGCGATGGGCGCGGGGACGGCTGTGGAACTAAAGGCGGGACGATTCAACTTTAGTGACGCGACGAAGCTCATCCTCGACCAAACGTTGGACGGCGTGCAGGTCAGCCTGCTGTTTTCCGGTTTCCAGGTACGGCTTGCCGGTGCCTACTCGGGCTTCATATTGAACCCCAGCTCCAACGTCCGCATTTCGGCAGACGACTATCTCGAGGTGAACGACAATTCTGTCTTTTTTGGTCCAAAGCGGCTTATAACGCAAGCCTTTATCGGGTCCGACGGCTTCGCCCTGCAGGCCCTGGCTCAGTTCGACCTGAGGGGGGACACTGGCGGGGAAATCGTCAACACCCAATACCTCGGGATTGCCGGTGTGCCCCGTCTCATACCCAATCTCTACCTGGACTACCACCTGACGGCAAGCTACGGACAATCGACCGTGGGTGACAAAACCACTAACCTCATCTCGGCTCTTGCCGGCTTGGGCTTCCGGTTTTACGCCGAAGAGCTTGCCGCATCGCGTGCTCACGTACAGGTGACGTACGCGACGGGTTTCACGCCGGTTGTGCTGCTGCTCAATAACTTCAGTTTCGACGACCTTCGCCCAATCAGCCAGCCGACAATCGGACTCGCCTTTTCGCCGCGGCTGGCAAATCTTCTCTACCTGGATGTGGGCTACTCGTTCCGTCCCTTCGTCAACAATCCCTCGCCCAGTTTGTCCAATATCGAGCCGCTGGTGGGGGCACGTATCTTCTTCCGGGATCCCGTCCCCCTCCTCGTCAGCGGCACGCCAGCGGATATTCTGGTGAATGATCTGAATCCCAATTCCACGGAGCTATATTTAGGAACGGAGATAGATGCGGGTGTCATGGCGCGCATATTCTCCGACCTGGGCATGTCGATTCAGGGCGGGGTCTTCCTGCCGTCGACAGGGGATTCCGCCGCATTTACATCGAACCGGGGCATCGGGTTCGTGCTGAAAATCGATGTTTCGGCGGCCATTTAGCAGGGAGGGTATGATGAAAAGGATTGGAATCGCGATTATCATCGCGTTGCTGCTCGTGCTCGCAGTCGTCGATGTCGGCGCTCAAAGCCGCGCAGTGTTCAGGACCGTTACGGGGAAGGTTGAGATTCAAAACCCAGGGGAACAGAGCTGGCAGGCGGCCAGCGCCGGAATGGAGGTGCCCATCCGGGCGACCATCTCAACTGGTTTTGGTGGCCGCGCCGTCCTTGAGTTCGGCGCCTCTACTCTGACGGTTCGTCCGCTTACCCGGCTTCGCATCGATGAGTTGTCCACGCAGAACAACGTGGCCCGCACGAACCTGTCCTTGCCGGTCGGTCGAATCCGCGCCGAGGTCAAGTCGACCGCCGGCACCGCCAACGATTTCAGTGTTCGCAGCGCCCTATCGACCGCTGCCGTACGTGGCACTGGCTTTGAGACAGATGGCGTTCGTCTCAGCGTCTTCGAGTCCACCGTCGCCTTCTTGTCGCAATCCGGGATCAGCACAAACGTAAGCGCGGGCGAGACGGGCGTGTCCTCGGGCGGCGGTTCTCCGTCCGGTGGCGCCGACCAGCGCGAGGCCAACACTGCCGTAAACCCCTACACTTCACTCACGGGGAGCGGCGGAATTGGCGGTGGTTTACCCGGACTTGGAATCGGCACCATTACGGTGAATTGGCAATAGGCGCGGCATGGAAAGGATAACGACCATGAAGAAGAGCGCTTTCTTGCTGGCAAGGGTTGCGGGCCTCTTCATCGCAGCGGTATTTTTGGCCGGCTGTTACGCCCAGCTCGCGGACCAGAAAGGCTACCTTAATCTCGGCCTCCAGTTTGCAGACCGACAGGCACCTGCTGGAACTTCCGAAATCATAGTGTTGGTTGCCAACTCCGGCTATGAAGACACACTCAAAGAGATGCTCTATCTCATTGACAAAGGCAAGAAGGTTGGACTTTCCGGATCCGAAACGGACCAGCTCACAACGGATGCCAAGCAGTTGGCCACCAGCGGGCTTGTGAAGTTCGGCGGCTTCCCCTTCTATCAGACGACCATTGGCAGCAATCCCGGATCCTTCCAGATTCCGGGCGTTCCCGCGGGCCGGGATTATTTCGTGAAGATCTTCGTGTTCAGTCCGGGCGTGTCATTTACGGTAGAAGACATCGATGCGAACTTCGGGGGTCTGGTTCATCTGGAGAACCTGGTGTTCAACCCTGAAGTCTACACGACGCCTTGGCAAAACTGGACGCTCAACCTGGGCCAGCCAGTGGAGGTGAATGCGGGCCAGTCCGTTGCCGTCAATGTGACGCTTGTCACACCGCCATAGCTTTTGATCGCTACTGCGATCAAAGTCCGTCCAGGGTAGTCGGGGATGCGGCGCAGTGCGTTGTCCT
>JBEKLV010000385.1:0-2889 GCA_050008835.1 Bacteroidota bacterium
CTGCGCGTGCTGGACAACGGCCTGGTGGTGCCGCTGGGCAGCGATCGACCGCGGAAGGTGGACATCCGCCTGGTCTGCGCCTCCAACGCGGACCTGTCCGAAGAAGTGCGCCGTGGGACAATCAGGGAGGACTTCTCCCACCGAATCATGGTGCTCGATATCCACGTGCCGCCGCTTCGCGAGAGGGCGGATGACATCCCCCTCCTGGTGTCGTATTTCCTGCGCCGCGTCGCGGACAAGAACGGTGTTCCCGTTCCCGCCGTGCCGCAGGAGACGCTCTCCGAGATGATGGGCCACCAATGGCCCGGCAACGTGCGGGAGCTGAAGAATTCGGTGGAGCGTCTGGCGATCACTTCCCGAGATGGAAGCGCCGGCGGCTTTGCGCCGGATCTCCGCTTCGATTCGGAGAGGCTCCTCTCTCTTCCCGCCGGCTCGGGACGGCTGCGAGAGGAAATGGAAAAAGTGGAGAAGGCGGTGATCGAGTCCGCGCTCAAGGAATGCCGGGGGGAGATCAATGCCACGTTCCAGGCGTTGGGGATCTCCCGCCGCGCCCTTTATGAGCGCATGAAGAAGTACGGGCTGGACAAGCAGAGCTTCCGATAGCTGCGCCCCGGGGCAAGCTGGCGACGCGGATTCCCGTTCGAACTGTCCGCGGTTTCCATCGACCGTGAAGGGCTGCAATGGAGGTTGTACTCAATTTTTGAGTACAACCTCCATTGCTGAGCCTTGCACTTTGCCTGGCTGACGGCATGCGCAAGCGGCGTGCGAATCCGCACTGTACTGATTGGTGAACCGCGATTCAGGGTGTCCCGTGCGCGCAACCGTGAAGACCAGCCGTGTCTTCGGCAGGAGTATGGTCGCAGGCTGGTGGTACGGAGCGAGTGGGGGGAACGGATGCTCGATGTCCTGAGACCGGGGATCTGCGCCCAGGTGAGTATCTCAGGTTCTACAGGCAGGAAAAGGAACTCACCCAGGAGGAGTTGGGACAGAAGCTCGGGGGCATATCGCGCCAGATCGTGTGCGACATGGAGAACGGTCGGAGGCCGATCAGCAGAATGATGGCACTCAAACTTTCCAGGTTTTTCGGAGTCCCACCCGACAAGTTCATCGGGTGAATCCGGAGGAGATCAATGCTACGTCCAGGCGCTGGACAAGCAGAGCTTCCGCTGAGTGAAGCGCGTGCTCAGGGCACTCGAACCGGCTGACTGCCAACAGGCGTTCCCTGGACTTTTCCCGTGCTGTCAGTCGGTGTGATGATGACGCGAATCCACTTCGCGTAGTCTCCGGATTGGATTGTGTAGGTGCTGCCGGTCCCAAGGGGGGTCGGGGGTGAGCCGTTTTGATTGGGAGATCTCACCCATTGATAAGTCGCGCTGTTTCCAGGACTTGAGGCCAGAAATACGACCTGGAGAATCGACCCGGTTGACACTACGGTGTCGGGGAGTTGACCCTGCGCGTAGACGCCTCCTGCATTGTCATCTATGCTGGAAATAATGCCCGTCCATCCGGAGGTAGTCGTGGGCGGGAGTGCGCAATTGGCGTAACTGCTTGTGCTGTGCGCGAACACACCGCCGCCGGTGTACACTTGATTCAGCACGCCCTCCAGACACCAGTAACCGTTTGAATCCATGTACACGTAATACCGCGTGCTCCCGACCATCGATTCGTAGGCATTGTCCTGGGGGCTCCACACGTACGTTCCGCCGTAGCCAGGCACAGCACCAATACGGCGAGCGCAGGGATCCGCATCATCCAACATTGTAGCTCTACCGCAGGCCGATTTCGCGTTGATGCTCTTGCAGATCTTCCACTGAATGAAATGTTCTCAGGGCCACCCAACCGGCTGGCTGGCGACAGACGTTCCCTGGATTGTTCCCGTGCTGTCGGTCGGCGTGATGATGACGCGATACCAGTGGCCGTAATCTCCGGTTGGTTTGAATTGGTAAGTGCTGCCGGTCCCGATCGGGATCGGAGAGTCAAATGACTGCGCGAAAGTGGGAGATTTTTGCCATTGGTACGTGGCGCTATTGCCGGGACTCGACAAATGAAACGCGACCTGGAGAGTCTGCGGGAAGCCTGTGATATAAATGTCGGGAGAGTTCTTCTGTATGCTGATGCCGCCCTCACTATCATCGATGGCGGAAATAATGGTGCCCGAACCCGACCAACTGGACATTGGAGGGAGTGTTCCCCAAGGGGAGAGGAGGCTGTGAGCGATCACGCTGCCGTCGGGGTACGTCCTATTCGGCAGGCTCGCAAGGCACCAAACGCCGTTTCCATCCATGTAGATGTAGTACTGCGTGCTTCCGACAGCAGCTTCGTAGGCGTTGTCCTGTGGGGTCCACACGTAGGTGCCGCCGTAGCTTGAGCTGCTGACGACGATCTGCAAGGCTGCGGCCGGCGTCTTGTCATAAGGGTTGTCGAACACGAAGCAGCCGGACAGGCACAGTACTGTCGCAGTGAGCGTAGTGATTCGCATCATCGTGCTGCCTGCCCGAGCCGGTCGATTGCCCTCTGTTCCTTCATCGCTTTCGCCTGATTGACGCTCGTATGTTCAACTCCCTCCATTGTAGCTCTGCCGCAGCATGATTTCACCGATGTGCCGCTGGGCTGGACAAACAGAGCTTCCGCTGCGTGACGAGCGTCAGGGCCAGCAAACCGACCCACTGACAACAGGCGTTCCCTGGATTTTTCCCGTGCTGTCAGTCGGCGTGATGATGACGCGAATCCACTTCGCGTAGTCTCCGGATTGGATTGTGTAGGTGCTGCCAGTCCCGATCGGAACCGGAGAGTCGCCTGACTGCGAGGAAGATCTTTGCCATTGGCAGGTGGCGCTGTTGCCGAGACTTGATGCCAGAAATGCAACCTTGAGAGTCATCCCGCTTGAGA
>JBEKLV010000386.1:0-8558 GCA_050008835.1 Bacteroidota bacterium
CCGGCGGCCCACCAAACCCACCACAAACATGGCGAGCAAGCAGACGGCGGATAAATTCGCCTACACCCGATTCCGAGAAACCGGTCGGAGGTTTACCGCGAGGCGGACTCCACTTCCATTGTTGGTCGGGATTAAAACTCCTTTCCTTCAGTGAGGGCAGAGTACTCCCACGACAATCCGTCATTACGAGACGCTTATTGTCGTTGTCGTCCAAAAAGTTCGATCTGTCATTTTGAGTCCCGCACGAACGGGATGAGAAATCTAAATTAACGGCAAAGATTTCCTGTCTGCCGAAGTGCCATCGGCACTCAGGCAGGCTCTCCCGATAAATCGGGATCGAAATGACATATGCTCTTTTTAGACAACTTCGCGTTGGCAAACAACGCCACTGATCGTTGTGACAAGTCAACTGTGCAATGCTTTCGTCGCCCGTATCGCCACGTGCCAGCGGTATTCCGCCAGATGGCAAATACTGAGTCTTATATGTTCGTCTATCGCTCTTCACGACATTTGCCTTACTATTTTTTCACTTCTAATCTTAGGTTCTAACATATCTAAAACCTTCATTGATTAGTTGTTAATGAATACCATCACCATTTGACTTGGTCTTCTCATAACTCAGTTGTGAGCGGATGCGATTGCAGTATCTCCGATTATCCAAAGGACTACAATGCTTCCAGCTCACGTACCGAGACTTTAGTATATATGGCTTACTATGGTTCATGATATTCCTATATGATTATTAATTAACAGTGACTATACCACCGTTTGTCAATGTTGAACCTGATGCGTTGGTGAACGTTCCGGTTACATTCAAAGCGCTTGAACCATTGCCAAGAGTTAATGTACCATTGTTTGTCATATCAGCATCAACTGTTAAAGCACTCGACGCCGTGCCTAGTGTTAATGATTTAGTAGCATTGATAACTACGTTATGGACATGAGCTGCTCCATCCAATGTTACACCTAAAGTGTTGATAATAACATTATCCGATGTACCTGGGGCAGATCCTTCATCCCATGTGGAGGGAACACTCCATTCTGTTGCTGCAACTGAAGAATACGCTCCAGCGCGCGTGGTAAGAATAACAAGGTCGGTGCTTGGCAACAAAGTAGGTGTAATACCCGGCAAACCAATTGTACCAAATACTCCGGCACTGGCGCTCGATCTTGTTATACTAGAACCTGTAACGATTTTACTTCCAATTGTTGCATCACTAGTCGCAAAATCTTTCAACTTTGTTTGATCACCTGTAAATCCCGCAATATCAGATGTTGTATATGCAAGTGTCAAATTTGCTGTACCGGTATTCCAGATTGAATAATTGACCGCAATTTTACGATATACTTCTGTTGTTGCTGCACAGGCTGCATTAGGTTGTGTTGCGGGAGTAACAGTCAATCCAAATGTACGGCTAGCGTCTCCAGCATTAAAGATAACGGTTGTCGAAGCATTATTCAAAGTATATGTCGCTGCATTCGGTGTTGCTACAACCATTTTGCCTGTAACTTCTTGAAGCGCACCTGTTGCTGCATACGTTCCATACGAGCCAACAGTACCATCTACTTCAAGCGTATTGGCGCCCATAGCTATGCCATAGGTCGGTGTAAATGTACCTGCAACATATACATCTCCACTGGCAGTTTTTGCAGCGCCATCGAGTGTCAAGTCTGTATAGTGCGCTGCTGCAACTGCTTGAGCGCCTGAACTTACATATTGGAATTTTCCGTTTATAACCTTTGTCGACGGAACTGTCACTAATCCGGAAGACTTTAGGATATAAGAGTTGGCAATTGTCGCATTGGTTCCATCAAATTCATAGGTGCTAAAATCAAGAATATTGTGTGCACCATTCGTAAGCGTTCCTGTGATTACCACCTTGGCGCCAGCAGTTTTTGTAACATCAGAGGATGCACCACTTGTCGTCAAGTTTTGATATGTTGTTCCATAAATAGTCTGTGTTCCATTTGCAGCGTAATCAACAGTTCCCGAAGCAAAATTGAAATCACCACTAGTTTTTACTAAGGCACCTGACCCAGAATACGTCAGTGTATATCCGGAGCCTAAAACAAGGTTCTGACCTCCATTACTTACAGTAAGAGTACCGGATACTGTAGTTGCCCCTTGAATGGTTTTAGCCCCCGTACCGCCGGAGGCAGTGAGATTAGTAAATGTATAACCTGACGGAATATCTTGCGCACCTACCGCGGCAAACTCAACCGTTCCGTTGATAGTTTTTGTCGACCCGCTAAGAGCGCCTTTTACTTTTATTGTACCGCCTGTATTATCAACTGTCCCGCTAAGGGCTACATTACCCTGAGCAAAAGTTGCAGAGACGACGAATAATAGGGCAACAAAGATTGTTGCCGCGATTTTGAATAATCTATTGTGTTTCATGACATTGCTCCTTTTTGAAATTTTGTTGTTTGATGTTTGATTATTGACATCTGTTTTAGCATTTCTGCCGCCGGGTAAACCTTCCGGATGTTCCATGGTATTTCTCCTTTTTGAAATAGTTATTAGTGAATTGTTAATAGTAAATTGTAACCGTCCCGCTTCGCTACGCTCAGCGGGATTTACGAAGTCATTCTTGCTCAGAGAACGACTCACGCAAATTGCGTCCACCTGCGAGGTGGACTCTACATTTTGCTCTACGGTGGATTTGTTAGATGGTATCGCATAGATATCTCCTTTCGAATTAGTGAATAGTGAATTGTTAATAGTGATTTGGTGATTAGTTATTTGATTATTTGTTATATATTTATTAGTTAATTGCATTTTAGTTGCCAACGCTTATTGTGCCGCTGTTTGTTAAAGATCCATATGAACTAAAATTACCGTTGATCTGTAAAGTGACGCTATTGTTAACGGTTACCGGTGCGCCAGAATTAATGGTTACATTGCCAGTTGCTGTAGTTGAGCTCCCTAAGGTCTTAAGACCAGCTCCATTAAATACAATATTACCATAGGTTGGCACAGCAGAAACAGTCTGTGATTGATCGGAATTGTACGTAACGGTGCTAGCAGAATTCAAAGTTATATTTGCAGTTACGAAATTTGTCGGGAAAGTAGTTCCAATTGTGCTGTTTCCTAAAATCAGATTTGAGCTGGAAGCCATCGACAATGATCCAGCCGCATTTCCTGTAATCTGGTATCCACCGTCACTGAAAATACTGTTTGACGTCACATCGCCTATTGTCAGCGTTGAAGTCGTCGTAGCAACACCAAGAGTAACACCTGCGGCGTTGTTGATCTTGAGGATATTGAAAGTACTGCTTGATCCATTTATGGTCTGACTTCCTGTACCATCGAAATTGACTGTTCCCGTTCCCGCAGTAAATGTGCCGCTGGTCAGCGTCCAGTTCCCACCAATGTTGATCGCACCAGTACCAACTGTCAGGTTTGCTGTCTCAGTCATGTTGCCAGTCAGATTCACAGTCGGGTTATTTGTATTCAGTGCAGTCGCGCTTCCAACCGTCCAATTGCTACCAATCGTAAGTGTACCAGATGCTGGTGTCTTAGTCCCTGCTCCTGAGAAGGTCAGGTTCTGATAATTCGGAGTCGCTGAAACCGGTTGCGCAACGCCGGATGCATATGTCACCGTCGTCCCGGCGGAGATATTGTTTGCCGCAAATGCTGGGAATGTCGTCGCTGTCCCTGCTGAACCAAGTGAGAAATTACCTGAAGTGAGATTCAATGTGCCTGTGGAGGTTAATTGGTATCCACCATCACTGAAAATACTATTTGACGTCACATCACCTATTGTCAGCGTTGAAGTCGTTGTAGCAACACCAAGAGTAACACCTGCGGCGTTGTTGATCTTGAGGATATTGAAAGTACTGCTTGATCCGCCTATGCTCTGACTTCCTGTACCATTGAAATTGACTGTTCCGCCCCACGTCTTACCTGAAGTTATTGGAGTAGCTGATGTATTTTGAGTGTTTAGTATTCCCGAATGAGAAACAGAAGACACACTCAGCGTGTTTGTTATCATATCGAGCGTGCCACCCGATGTGGTCGTCAAAGTGCTATTCACCGTTAAATTACCGCCCGCAGAATTGGTACCGCTCGTATTATCCAGTGTAAGATTATTGTATGTTCCAGCAACAACTGTTTGTACACCTGCAGCAGCTGTATACTCTATTGTTCCGCTCCATGTCTTTCCTGAGGGAATTGGAGTAGCATTTGTACTGGATGTTTTAATCTTTCCATTATTTGTAAGTGTTGTCAACGTGCCATTTAGTACAACATCAGTTCCAAAATTAAGGACATCGCTAGCAGTGGTAGACAGAGCATCATTTACTGTTAATGTAGAAGAAGAGCCCTGGAGATTTACAGTTGAATTGTTGGAGAGAATTAGCTGTGCAATGGTCTGCGTGGGAATACTGGTGACTGTAACACTTCCACCGCCATTGAATTGAATAACGTCACTTGTTGCAGGTGTTGTTCTGGTCGGTGTCCAATTTGTTGTTACCTGCCATGAATTAGTACCAGTCTGATTCCATATGTAGGTCGTTGCGTTTATTGTGACGCTTCCACCTGTTGTTCCAGTTTTTCCTGAAGCTGAGGTCGCCGTAAAGGTTCCAGATCCCGTGTTACCCGTGTATATCATGCGCGTTGTCATGTTGGCAACACCCGAGCTGAAATCTCCCGCACTCGTCAGCTTGTTCGTTCCCGATAGTCCTAAAATTGAACCCGTCAGCGGTGAGTTTGCTGCTATTGTTACATTATCTGCAGACGCATCGAACGCTGTAATTGTAACTCCTAAAACATCCTGTGCAGTTAATGTATTCGTCCCAATAAAGGCGACACCATTAGATTGAGGTGTAGCAAGGACAAATGTAAAGTGATCAAGCTGTTGTTCGCCTATAACAAAATCACCATACGCTGTGAGACCCGTTGCCGCCGTGCTTGTTGAAGTTTTTGTTCCGGTTGTCGGTGCAGTCCAACCAGAACTATATCTCCGAACGACGAAGTTATTTGTATTCGCACCACCAATGACATCACCGGAAACAAAATTGAAAGTTGCATCATAACTTGTTACTGTAACTCCACTGTTAGTAAGTGTCCAATAACGAGCAACGTCCTTTGATGAATTGATTCCTGATGTTGAAATGCTTGGATACTGTCCTGATGTTGGTTTTACAGTCAAACTACCTGCTGTACCACTCAATGTGTTGAAAACTATTTGTACAGGAGTATAATTGGAAGCATCACCGATACAAAACACCTTAGTAGGTGAACCACTGTTTGGAAGATTCCATAAGAGGGAGCCATTTACCCAACCCGTACCTGTGCCAGCGCCTGAAACAGTGGCTGATGAACCAAGTGATAGTGTATTTGAGCCTGTAGTTAAAATCCCGTTTGTGAAAGTAAGTGCGCCGCTAATGGTTGGACTGCTGTTCAATGCGACGCCGTTCGCATTGTTGATGGTCAAATTGTTCAACGCTGTTATGCTGCTGGGAATATTGACCGATGACGAACTACCACCAAAAACCAAACTCGAAGAAGACGTTGTAGATAAATTCGCGGGTATGCCGGCAATCGTCGGTCCATTGAGCGTCAGCATATTGGCACCAACGGTAAGCGTTCCGCTGGTGAGCGTCATCGTTCCATTGACTACTGTAGTTCCACCGATTGTAGCAGTGCCGGTGCCGTTTATAGTGAGACTACTGTAGGTGGTAGCTAAAACTGCTGCACTTGCACCCGTATAGTTTACGGTGTTGGTATTTGAATGTGCATCAAAAGTTCCTGCACCACTAAATGGAGCGGCTGCTGTAAGAGCCAGTGTCGGAGTATTGGAACCTTGAGTAAAACCACCTGTCAAAACAATACTGCTGATAGTAACTGTTCCTGAGTTACTGTTGGTAAGAGTAGTACCATTAGCAGGTGTGACAGTACCACCAAATGTCATTGCATTTGCTCCGAGCAACGATTGGTTTGCTGAGAATGCAGCCGCTCCGGTTCCATTATTAAAGGTGGTACCACTCATGGTGATACCGCCTCCAAAACTGGTCGCCGGAGTTGTTGTGGAAAGATCCCAGACTCCACCGGAATTGATGGTTACTGCACCGGTGAATGTTTTGGTGCCCGTTGCAGCAATTACTGTATTAACTGTTCCTGTGATAGAAGATGTACCTGTTACTGTAAATGTATAACCTGCAAGAGTTAAAGTTGTACCGCTTCCAACAACAAGATTGCCGCTAATGGCTAATCCAACAACCGTTGTTGTAGTCACTGTGCCACTTAGAGTTAGATTACCACTTATTGTAGTAGTACCTGTTTGCAAAACGTCTGTTCCGCTGCCACTCAAGGTGAGATTATTATAATTATTTGAATGAATTGTTTGGCCAGCACCTGTATAGTTTACAGTGTTGGCATTAGTCGATGCATCTAACCCTGTAATGCCTGAAGTACCACCTATATTTAATGTTGAACTTGCTCCTTGAGTCAATGTGCTGGCTCCGGAGAGTGCGGTGGTCACGGTCAGCGTACTGTTATTTGTAGTAGCAGAACTGACGGTCATCGTACCTTTGACTACTGTAGTTCCACCGATTGTAGCAGTGCCACTGCCGTTGATAGTAAGATTACTGTAAGTAACGGCGTTGACTGCTGCACTCGCGCCGGTGTACGTAACCGTGTTGGTATTGGTACTCGCATCAAAAGTTCCTGTACCACTAAATGGAGCGGCTGCTGTAAGAGTTAGTGTCGGAGTATACACACCTTGAGTAAAATTACCTGTCAAAACAATACTGCTGATAGTAACTGTTCCTGAGTTACTGTTGGTAAGAGTAGTACTAACAGCTGGTGTGACAGTACCACCAAATGTCATTGCATTTGCTCCGAGCAACGATTGGTTTGCTGAGAATGCTGCAGTTCCGGTTCCATTATTAAAGGTGGTCCCACTCATGGTGATACCACCTCCAAAACTGGTCGCCGGATTTGTTGTGGAAAGATTCCAGACTCCACCGGAATTGATGGTTACTGCACCGGTGAATGTTTTAGTGCCGTTTGTAGAAGTTACTGTATTAACTGTTCCTGTGATGGATGACGTACCGCCAATGCTGAGTGAAAATCCATCCATAGTCAAAGTCGCTCCGGTTCCTACAGTCAAACTTCCTGTGACGACATTATTGGCTCCTGTGGTCATAACTGCAGTACCAGAAATATTAACATTTCCACCAACTGTAGTGATAACCGGTGTGGCTGTTGCCGAACCACTCATATTGAAATCTGCACCGATGGTGGTAATACCTGTCACTGTCTTTGCATTGGTTCCGGAAAGTGAAAGATTATAATACGTAGTAGCTAATGCAGTTTGTATTCCAGCTCCACTGTAATTCACTGTTCCTGTTCCCGGTGTAAATGTGCCGGCATTAGTAAATGCGGTACCAACGAAGCTAATATTAAGAGTACTGCTTCCACCATTTAAAGTACCGGTAGTAATAGTTATAGCAGCTGTTGATGTATGTGTTAACCCAGCACCAAGATTTAATGTAACAGCAGCACCATTAATGGTAATACCAGCGCAATTTACATTACCCGTGAATGTATAAGTTCCGGCAGCAGCTGAAACAGTAACTAAACCAGTTGTCGTAAAACCATCAATATTATATGATCCGCTTCCTGTTCCGACTAACATAACTGTTGAAGATAACGAAGGCTGCCAGCTCCGGTAAAAGTTATTGAACCGGGACTAGTATTCGTAAAATCGCTTGAACCAGTTTGCATAATTCTACCGGTAGATAAACTTATAGTTCCAGTATTAGCAACGCTTCCAGATATTGATAATTGAGCAGTAGTTCCCGTTATTGAATTATTGTTAGTCAAGTTACCCGTCAAAGTAACAGCTGTAGTACCCAAAGCTAAAACACCGGTAGTAGCACCCACTGTCATATTTCCGGTTATTGTTCCTGTACTTCCATTCGTGAAGGTACCATTAACAGTTATTGTTGGTGCACTTGTGGTAAAAGTACCTGTTCTAGTAAAACCGCTGCCACTGCCGATAGTAAGACTCCCCGTAATAGCTAAATTGGCTCCTGTAGTCATAACTGCAGTACCAGAAATATTAACACTTCCCCCGACTGTCGTGATAACTGGTGTGGCTGTTGCTGAACCACTCATGCTGAAATTATTTGTGATTGTAGTGATACCAGTCACTGTTTTGGCACTTGTTCCGGAAAGTGAAAGATTATAATACGTAGTAGCTAATGCAGTTTGTATTCCATTAAAATTGTAATTAACCGTTCCTGTACTTGGTGTAAATGTACCGGCATTAGTAAATGCGGCGCCTGTTACATTTAGATTAATAGTACTGCTTCCTCCATTTAAAGTAGCTCCTGCACTAATAGCTAAAACTCCTGTTGTTGTGTGTGTCAATCCTGTACCAAGATTCAATGTACTACCAGATCCAGAACAGGCAATACCAGCGCAACTTACATTACCCGTGAATGTATAAGTTCCGGCAGCAGCTGAAACAGTAACTAAACCAGTTGTCGTAAAACCATCAATATTATATGATCCGCTTCCTGTTCCGACTAACATAACTGTTGAAGAT
>JBEKLV010000387.1:0-2533 GCA_050008835.1 Bacteroidota bacterium
CATTTTGGGACTATTTCCAGCAATTTTTCAGCGTCTTGTACACTTGTGGAGTCACGCATTCAAGCCTTTTGGCGTGACGGGAATTCCTGCTGAAAAGAAACCTTTTTTTCGATGAATCGCTGTCCTATGCTTCCGATTACGATTAGTTTAATCGTTTGATCCAGGCCGGTTGCCGATTCAGTCGAATACAAAAACCGATAATGAGGTAACTAATAATGGCAAAAAATGACGATCTCTATCAAGGCCGATTCTTATCTCAAGGATACCCGAATCTGGAAAAAATAGTTGCTGAAAAACACAAGCAGAGGGAGTTTTCTTCTGCAAAGGAAATCATGTCCTGCATCGATCGGCTTGTGGATCTCAAGAATGGAGTGAATACGATAGTGGACATTGGTTGCGGTCCCCATGCAACCAACGTTAAGACGCTGTTAGATGCCCATTACAATGTTGTGGGAGTGGAACCAGTGACTTCTTTTGTGGAATCAGCTCGAAACATGATAGGTGATCCGAACAGGATTATCCAGGGTTGCGCCGAATCAATGCCTTTCAATAATCAATCGCAACGAGTCGTACTAATGCAAAATGTTTTGGAGCATGTGGACTCAGTACCAAAGTGTTTGGAGGAAGCCTATCGTGTACTTGCGCCGGACGGAGTGTTATATGTGTCGACTACAAATAAGCTGTCAGTGGGCGGTGCTCCATTGTTTAGCGAATTCAACATTCCTTTCTATAGTTTGTTTCCAAGCCTCGTAAAGGAATGTTATGTTTATAAGCAACTGCACTTTGATCCGCGTTTGGCGAACTTCACACTTCGCCCTGCCGTGCATTGGTTTACTTACTCAGGATTGTGCAAAGCGGGGCGTGATGCCGGTTTTGCACATTTCTACAGCAAGATCGACTTGGTTGACTTATCCAGCGAATATGTAAAACGCGGCTCGCTCAGACGTATTGCACTTAAATTAGCTAGATGGAGTCCGTGGTTTCGCGCTTTAGTACTGTCACAAACAGGGCACATAATTATGTGGAAACGAATGGAATAAAGGATCCATGAGATAAATTGTGATGGAAGTATATCAACCGAGATAATTTTTATTTGGAAGGCTTGGGGCCATTATTTGTATCACTGGTCGGACTCGATTATGACAGTATCCCACGGCATCACCGATAGCACTGCCGAAATAATGGGGATTTCCCGTAGCCGCTTCCATGTGATTTACAACCCCGTGGTTAGGCTGGAGCTATTTACCAAGGCCCGTGAGACACTGGACCATCCATGGTTCGGATCGAACCAGCCCCCCGTTGTTTTGGCTGTCGGCAACCTATCGCCTTGGAAGGATTTCGGCTTGCTCCTGAAGGCGTTTTCGTTGGTCCGCGAAGAGTACTTTCGTCCCTTGGATGTGCAATTGCTCGTTGGGGACGCGACCAAGGCCGAAAAGGTTTTGGGGTGGAAACCCACAATCCGTTTCGATAGATTGGTGGATATGATGGTCGATCACGATCTATCCGTTGTGAAAGGATGTGAATCTTGTCTATAGTTGAAGCCGTAAACGAGAAGAAGATCAAAGTCGCCATGTTTTTGCCGAACTTGGACACTGGCGGTGCAGAACGTGTTTTTGTTAATCTTGCAAACGCGTTGACGTTGAAAGGTTTTGCTCCGACTCTACTTGTGGGAACGCTGGATAAAGCGGCATACCTCGAGACGATCTTGCATGAAGTGCGGGTTTACGAACTGGGCGTGCGACACATGCGATCCGCCGTATTTCCGCTAATACGGTTTCTTCGACGCGAACGTCCCGCCATGTTGCTGACCGCCTTGGAACATTCCAATTTCGCGGCGATCGTTGCCGCAAAAATGGCTCGAACCGGCACGCCAGTCTTGGCGACCATTCATCAAACTCTCTCTAGAGTTTTGGAAACGTCGCAATCGTTGTATGAAAGACTAGTTATTTACGTCACACTAAAAGTTGCGCCGATGGCCGACCAGATCATTGCCGTATCGCATGGGACGGCCGACGATTTTGCACGTTTGGCAAAAATTTCTAGAGAGCGAGTCAGAGTTATTTACAATCCGGTTATCGGTCCCACCTTGTATCGGGGTATTCAGGAACCAATTGAACATCCGTGGTTTCAGGAAAAACAGCCGCCGGTTGTTTTGGGCGTCGGACGTCTGACGGCCCAAAAGGATTTTCCCAATCTTATTCGTGCATTTGCATTGCTGAGGAAGACATCTGATGCAAGACTCGTCATTCTTGGCGACGGAGAGGAACAGCCTTCACTCGAACGACTTGTTCTGGAACTGAAGCTTAGTGAGTGCGTTTCAATACCGGGCGTGGTATCCAATCCGTTTGCCTACATGAGAAGGGCTTCACTTTTTGTCCTTTCTTCGGCATGGGAGGCGTTGCCCACAGTGCTTATCGAAGCGATGGCTTGTGGTTGCCCGGTCGTGTCGACGGATTGTCCTAACGGGCCGGCCGAAATTCTCGACAATGGGCGGCTTGGGCCACTCGTTCCCGTGGGAGACGTGGAAGCCCTT
>JBEKLV010000388.1:0-2771 GCA_050008835.1 Bacteroidota bacterium
CTCTAATATGGCCATGCGAGTCGGCAGTACTACAAGGCTCACTTGGACCAACGCCGCGGTTACGCTGGCATCGAACACCACAATTCGAGCCGACGGCGGTTCCGCTTTCACCTTCAGCAATACCGCTAATATCGACGGCTCCGGGGCGAACGCGAACTTCACGGTCAATATATTGGCTTCCGGTATGAATAGTTATATAAATGGGAACGTCACTTTAGGATCTGGTGCGTTGACCCTGGGCGGCTCTGGCGGGACTTTGATCTTGACCGGCACCGGAAACGCCTGGACCGGTGGAACCACGATCAACGGCACGCTGCAAATCGGCGACGGCGGAGCAAACGGCAGTTTGCCCGATAGCGGAACCATCACCATCAACAGCGGCGCGTTGGCCTTTAATAGTTCAACCCCCTTCACTTTTTCAAGCGCTTTTATTACTGGCAGCGGCGGCATTACCAATAACGGCTCCGGCACAGTCACGCTTAGTGCATCCAATAATTATTCGGGAGCCACCACATTGGGAGGTTACGATGTAGGCAGTGGATTATTGGTGGTGCAGAATTCAAACGCATTAGGTACGTCTACTGTCGGTCTCGGAGGTCACGACAGCACCACAAGCGCCTTAGAGCTCGATGGGAGCACGGGCGCGGGCGCATTGAGCATATCGAATGCAATTATTCTTGCCGGGCGCAGCGATGGTACACATGCCGGTTATAATCTCGCCCCCCATATAATCAATTTGGCTGGTAATAATACATTAACCACGGGTATCAGTCTGGTCACCTCTGGCGTTGACTATACCTTCCGGTCCGATGCCGGCAAACTTACCCTCGGCAACATTACAAACAACACTGCCACCACTATATCGAATCGATACATCCACCTGCTAGGCGCCGGTGATGGCGTAATCACCGGGGCTATTGCTAACGGCATCGGCATTGGTGACATATACGTCATCAAGGATGGCTCGGGAACATGGACCCTATCCGGGTCTAGTAACTACACCGGCCCGACCACGATCAACGGCGGCACTCTGGCGATAAGCTCCGCCGGCTCGATTGCCAACAGTCCCACAATCACCGTCAACTCCGGCGCGACCTTCGACGTCTCGACGACCACCTCCAGATTTACCTTGGCTCCCGGCCAGATCCTGGTCGGCACGGGCACGGTCAAGGGAAGTGTCGCCGATACTTACTCCGGCGGCGCAATAATCAACCCGGGCGGCGTCGCAACCGCCGGCACCCTGACTTTCAGCACCGGCTATACCTTGGGATTGGTCAACGGATCGAGCAACGTACTGCAGTTCGATCTCGCACAAAATACCTCGTCGGTCAGCGATTTGCTTGTCGTCGGTGACTTAGATGCCAGGAACTCAAATAAGATCAACGTTAACGTCACGCAGTTGCAACCCACGATCGCCAACGGCACTTACCCCTTGATTCAGTACACCACCCTCGAAGGCTATAGCAACTTAAATCTCACCCGCTCATCCTATACCCGCCAAGTATTTAATCTGGTGAACAACACTAATGAAGTCGACCTCGTGGTATCCGGCGGGAACTCGAACTTGACCCTGACCTGGGTGGGAACCCAGAACTACAACGCCTGGGATATTAACACCACTAGTAACTGGACGAATGGTGTCTCTCAGGTCTATTTTGACGGCGACACCGTGACCTTTGCCGACGGCGGTTCGTATTCGCCGGACATCAACCTCGTCTCAAGGGTTGCGCCGGCCAGCGTGACCTTCACCAACTCCACGCAAGATTACAAATTCACCGGTTCCGGGTACATTAGCGGCAGCACCGGTTTGACATTAAACGGCACCGGCAAAGTGACTTTGGCCAACTCCGTGGCGAACGATTTCACCGGCACCATTACCATCAATTCCGGCACCCTGCAAATCGGCGACGGCACAAACGGCAGCGGCATCGCCTCCGTCGCCATAACCAACAACGGCGCGCTAATCATCGATCCCGCCTCCGCCGTGATCATGGCTAACGTCATCAGCGGCACCGGCTCACTTACCAAAACCGGCGCGGCCTCATTAACCCTCAGCGCAACCAACAGCAGCTATACCGGCGTCACCACCATCAGCGGCGGAACACTCAGCGTTCCCTCGCTAACCACCGGCGGGTCGAACAGCAGCATCGGCGCTTCGACCAGCGTCGCCGCCAACCTGGTCATTAACGGCGGCACGCTGAAATACACCGGCGCTGCCGCCAGCACCGACCGGCTGTTCACCTTGGGCACGACTGGATCACTCGACGGATCCGGCACCTCTTATATAAAATTCACAAACACCGGGTCAATAGTATTTACCGGTTCGGGCGCTCATGCCCTGACGCTCACCGGCACTTGGGTCGGCGTAAGCGGTGCAAGTAGCACCCAAAACCTCCTCGCCGAGGTCATCGGAGACGGAACCGGCGGGGCCACCTCAGTGGTGAAATCCGGCGCCGGGACATGGAACCTGACCGGAACCAATACTTATACCGGCGGCACTACGATCAGCAATGGTTGGCTGTATGTCGGAAACACCTCCGCCTTGGGCGCCTCGACAAATACCACCACGGTTGCCAGCGGCGCAACGTTGGGTATATGGATTAGCGCGTCGGGCTCCTATACCATTCCCTATAATATCGTTTCCAACGGCGGCACGATCTACAGCGATGACGGGTACAACACCCTATCCGGCCCGATCACCTTGAACTCAACTAGTACCATTACAGTCCGGTATAGCGATAAAAACTCTACCGTATCGGGCGCAATCACGG
>JBEKLV010000389.1:0-2592 GCA_050008835.1 Bacteroidota bacterium
CAGGGCCAAGAGCAGGAAAATGAACACGAACGCGATCACTAGGCTTTCAGCCTGGCTCCACAGGACGCTCTGATCGAGGTGCCAGGAAATGAGCGGCATGCCCGTATACTGGACGTTGAACCTAATGAGCTGAGGAGCGGCTTGCGCGGCGCTTCCAACGCTCAGGCTGCGAAACAACTTCACCGGCACGGCAGTCGTGAGCTGGGACAGATCCGCGAGCTCGCCCTCCACTTCCGATTGAAAGTTCTTGTTGCCCTGAAGCTCAGCCGGCATGAGGGGAAGAACCCGAGGGAGAGCTGTGCGCGGATCAGGTACCGGCCAAGAGTCCCGATAGAGGGAGGTGACCTCTTCCTTCATCTGCGAGGGATCGAACTCGATGCTGCCTGCCCGCTTCTTGATGAGCCACTGCAGCATTTCGCATGCCCTCTGCGTCCAATACTGCATCACCTGCCGACGGTCCTCCGGGGACAGCGATGCCATCTTCACCTCCACGAGTTCCCTGTTCATCGAGCGGATGTACGCATCAAGGGACCCGATCATCCCCTTGAGCCGCGTGCTGTCCAAGAGACCCACCATGGACTGGATCTGGCCTTCGTCCTTGTTGTCGCTCACGAGGCCGTTCACGATGTCCTGGCCCTCCAGCATGAACATCAGGTTCGAAACTTTTGCCCGGTCATCCGGCACGGTCTTGCAGTTGTCGATGAGATCGTTCATCTCCGCGATCAGATCCGCGAGGGAGAGAGGGTTGCTCGCAAGGTGCTCGCCGGCAATGAACCTCTCGAATCGAAGCATCTCCTTGAGGACGAACGGATTTGCGAGATCTCCTGTGAAATCGATGTCCAGCGGCCGCGAACCGCCGAACTCGCGCTGCAGGAGAGCCTCGGTGACCCGCACGGGGTTCTTCTGGTCGAGGAACGTGGTGAACTCCGCTTCGCGCCTGATCAGAGGGATGCCGGCGATCCCCAGAACAAGGATGAGCGCGCTCACCGCGATGATCACCCTCCGATGACGGACCACGACGCCGGCCCACTTCGCCATGAGCCTCTGGATGAGATGGCCCTCGCTGCGCGCGGAGCGGCGGGGGGAAACCTTGATCGAGCCGAGCACTGCCGGCACGAATATGATGGAGATCAGCAGGGAGAAGAGGACGCCGACCGAGGCGAAGATCCCGAAGTCGCGGATGGTCGTGAGGTACGAGCCCACGATGAACGAGGAAAAGCCGAGGACGATCGTGAGAGCCGCGAGGACAACGCGAATGCCCACCTCGCGAAACGCGCCCTGGGATTCTTCTCCCCTGCTGCCATACCGGCTGACGTCCTCATCGAACTTGCTGAGGATGTGGATGCAGGGCGCACTCCCGATTGCAACGAGGAGGGCCGGAATGATGTTCGAGACGAGGGTCAGGGGCACCTTCACCAGAGCCATGAAGCCCATGATCCAGACGGTGCTCATGAGAACCGAGCCAAGGGGAACAAGAACCCCCCGGATCGTGCCGAACGCGAGATAGAGGGTCAGGATGATCAGGACGGAAACAATTGGAATCAGGATCTGCAGGTCATGAACGATGACGGAGCTGAGCTCGGCGGCAAGCATCGGGTTTCCGCCGAAATACAGCTTTGCCTCCACGCCGCTGGCCGCGGCAGCCGCCTTCAGCCGCTCGACAAGGGAGCCGGCCTTGGCCCCCGACCTGATTTGACAGACGACGAGCGTCGTGCGGCCGTTGTTGGAGACGAGCCCCCCGCGGTATCTCTCATTGCTCATGACGGTGGCCCGCAGGGCCTGAATCTGCTCCGGCGTTGTTGGCGGGCTCCCCGGCTCGAAGAGCCTCCCGATCTCGATCGCACCGTCCGATGCCTTGCGAATGTCCATCATGTCGGCAAGGCTGAGGACGGTGGAGACCCCATCCACTCCCTGGAACGCCTGAGTCAGGCAGTCGACGTCCTGGAGAGTCCGGGCGCTGAAGACATCGTCAGACTCCACAGCGGCCACCACGACGTCGTTTTGTTTGAACGTGTCCCCGAGATGATTGAACAGCTGGACAGCCGCGTCATCCTTGGGCAGATAGGAGATGCTATCGCTGTTCACCTTGAGGTCTTTGATCCAGAACGCGAAGAACACCGTCAGAGCGAGAAAGACCACGATGATCGGCGCACGATTGCGAAAAACGAAATCCGTGAGACGTTTCATGACTCACCTTCTGAGAAGCCCCTGGAAGACCACCTCGAGCAGGGAATCCAGGGTTTTCTCCGTATCAGCGGGCTGCAGGGCTGCGGAAAACGGGTATTCAAACGCCCGAAAGGCCGTGACCATGGCAGTGGCTGTCGTAGGGATGTCCCGAATCGAGAATCGTCCCTCGGCCACTCCCTGTTCGAGGATGCCGGAAATGATTCTGATCTCATCCGGGTCGAACATCTCGTGGATTCTCAGGAGCAGCTCGTAGCGTTCCGTCGTGGCTTCTATGAACTCCATATGCTGGTTCAGTTTCCGCCGATACATTTCCGTGCGTTTCAGGATGTACGCGCGGATCTTGCCTTCCGGGGTCCGTTCAGCGTCGATTGCCTTGAGGAACTCGTCCCGAAGCTCCGCAACTTC
>JBEKLV010000039.1:0-15860 GCA_050008835.1 Bacteroidota bacterium
ACTCAGAACCAATTGTACCTTCGAGTGCCGGTTGGGTAGCTGTCATCGAAACAACGGTAACGCCGAAATGTTCAACTAATCCTCGTAGAACAGAAAGTATGGGGCGCAAATATTCCGGTGGAAGCATTTGTGCTTCATCGAGGATGATTATACTGTTTGCCAGGTTGTGCAGTTTCCTGCATGAAGATGGCTTGCTTGCAAAGAGCGATTCAAACAGTTGCACGTTTGTCGTAACTATGATAAGTGCATCCCAGTTTTCCGAAGCAAGTCGATTTTTACTGTCTTCTTTCTCGGGGTCAAGATTACTATGATGTTCTACAACTTGGTCTTCTCCGAATAAATAATTTTCTTCCGTTATTCTCTTTTGGATTTCTTCTTCATCGTCTGTCCCATATTTAAACACCTTTGCAGTTTGTTCAATGATGCTTGTATATGGAATTGCCATGATGATTCGTTTTTTATTTAGTTTCTGTAGGTCAGACATTCCTGTCTGACGTAAGAAATGTTGTGCATGCTCGAGCGCAAATGCCATAGAGGATAAAGTTTTGCCGCCTCCAGTTGGAACATTCAACGAGAAAAATCCCGGAGCAGAATGCGCTTTCTTTCTGCATTGTTCAAGTATTTGATGCCGCTTTTTGTTTATCGGCGAATCCGATTTCTTCTCATTCATGTAATTATCAAATCGCTCTTTAAGTTCTTCCAGCGTTCGATATTTTCCACGTTCCTGATATCGATCAGGATTCATAAACCTCTCTGTATCCAAAAAGTCTGCATCAACCAAACAGGAGAACAACATTCTTTGCCATAAATGCAAATGTTCTTTTCTTGATTCCAACTCTTTAGGGTCAACTATGTTTAGTGGAGGAGACTTTGGGAATCGTTTGTCTAAGAATTCCTTGGCTTCCAGTATTGTTCTTATGAGTTCTAACTCTTTCGTATTTAGTGTATCAAGGACTATACCTGATTTCGCTGTAAGAACTCGCGCTGCGAGACTATCTCCCACTGATGGAGCTTCTGCGTCGGGTAGACCTGCATGATGTCCTGCGATTCCATAAGCGGCAAGACGTGCAACTGGGTGATTTTTTAAAATATCAAATGGCAGCACTGAACCAGCCGTACTGTGATTTGGTCTTCCACTAAAGCCCTCTATATGTGCTTCAGGATCGAAGCCCGAATTGCGTAGCAGATATACTTGCCATGCAGGAAGGAACTTTCCAAGGTCATGCCAATAACCAAGAATTTCTCCCCAGTCCTTGTTGCCAAATTCAGATGCAAATTCACCCGACATCTTTGCAACACTATTTAAATGATCTTGAAGAAAATGTTTTTCCCATGAACCATCAGAATTTTGTCTAACGTGTGCAAAAAACTCTTTCTTCATAGTTAGCCCTTCGTCTATACACTATCCAGATATTGCTGATCTACAAGATACAATAGTAGGCTTGGACGGAATGATAGCAAAGCATTCTCAAGAGAGATGTTTGTCTTCATGAATTTCTTGCCTCAAGGGGCAGGTGCGCTCCTGCAAGAATGTAAATAAAAACCTTTCGAGACACAAAGTAAAAGATTATCCCCCACAGGCAAGCGGGCGCGCAAGCCTGCAAGGTGTGATTCTTTTATTTGGCCTGAACGGATTGCGGGGCAGCAGCGGCCGATGTCGTTTGAACGGGTTTCTTTGTATCCCGTGGTCCGCCCAAATCGTGTATTACGCGGGCTATCTTGTATTCATTATACAACTGCGGGTCGATCTTCTTCACGGATTCCATCAGGTTGTCTAACTGATCCTTGAGGATGATGTCGGATTCATCGAAGGCTTCGTTCACTGAAAGTCGCGCGCCGGAACGGCCGGAAAAGCTTGTGTCCACGTTCGCGGCAGCCGTTTGAAAGGAGGCGATTGCCTGATCGAATGATGTGATGATCTCTGCTGTTGTCCCGAATGGAACAAGCTGAACAGCATATTGCTGGGCAAGGGCAAGGATCGACTTTGCCTTTAACAGCAATTCTTCATCCCGAAGCCGGTGCAGGACACTTTTCTTGATCTTCGCTTTTTCGTACAGTTCTGTATCGTTCGAACTGCTTGCAAATGCAGTCAGAGAAGACGATACCTGTACCAGAGCTTCTACAAGGATGTCTTCGGCTTCATCCCGTACCTCAAGCTTGCCGGTGGATTGATCGCCGCGCTCGGTTTCTTTTGTTTCGATCGATTGCACGCACTGGCTAAGTTTTGCCAATGCCGGTGCAATTGCAGGAACCTGTGCAAGTTCAGCGCTATTAGCGCTCAGTTTTGCTATTACGGCCTTAGTCATACGGAGTTTATTCTTTTGATTCGTTCTCATAGAGATACCTCCTTTGTTATTGTGTTTTTTAGTTATTCCCCAACCGCGCCCGGTAGCGGAGAGTCTTCATTCTAAAGAGTTTGTCATTTTCTATTAAATTTCATCATTTCCCATCCGTATGTGAGTGTGTACTTTGTAATTGTTACTCCTTACAAAACGTTCGCAAGACCTTACCATTTGCATGTCAGGGTTTATCACTTCTTTGTAACGCCTTCCGTTGTAATTGCGACAAATTCAAACCCTATGTAAAACCTTCTAGGACGAATGCTCCACCTTACACTATGTATGTAAGACCTGACAATTCGTTTGTAACAGTTTTCTATCGGTATGGAAGGGCATACGCTCTCTATGTTTAAAGTGACAATGTCCATGTCTAATAAGAAGCTGGCTTTGAAAAACCTCTCTAGCTCTTTGTGAAAAGCAGAGATTTCCAAGTGTTCAATGCTGAATTAAATTTACTTTTTAATTGGGCTGATAATAGGTAAGCTGAACGCGCCTTAATCTAGCAACTTCATTTTCAATGCGCAATCACGCAAACGCGTGTTTTTAAAAAATATCGCATTCTAACTAAAACCAGTAAAACACAGAGCATTCTTAACTATTCCTCATATTATTAACCTGGAAAAGTGCAATTGATCACCCTTTTTTCACACTGAGTGGTTACTTCTTTTCAAATTATTATAACTTTCCTTTAAAAAAGTCGTATAATAAATCGAATTCAATCCAATTCTCGAACTATATCTTTGGACAGGAGCGGTACATCATGGAAAAACATATTTCACTCGTCGGAATTCTAAACATTGTTTATAATGCTTTGGGGCTAATTGGCGCATTTGTTCTTTTCGCCATCGCAATTGGATTCAGATATTTCTTTGAGTTAATCTCTCGATGCGGTCACCACGGAATGGATGAAATCCCTCCCGAAGTGATGGGCATTGTACCATTCATCCTGACTATTGTCGGGATTCTTGTTTTGACATTTTCTATTATCGGAATCATCGGGGCTGTCGGCGTGCTGAAGAAAAAAGAATGGGGACGGATTATAATGCTCGTGACATCATTTTTCAATCTGATCCGTATTCCACTCGGTACAATTCTTGGCGTCTATAGTATTTGGGTGCTTCTGAATGATGAAACTATCCGGCTCTTTAATCCAGTTATTAATGCACCGGCCGAGAAATCGACAATCTCATCCTGAAATAATTCTATGAAAATTCTTGCGCTTGAAAAAGAAGTCCTTGGTATTACAGACGGCCAATTCACTCCCCATCTTTTAAAAGAAGAAGCGATGCGTGCATGGGCACTGCATCAAACGGGAATTATCCGTGAGCTTTACTTCCGGCCGGATCGAAATGAAGCAGTGTTGATTCTCGAATGCAAGGATGCCGAAGAAGCCCAATCTGTGCTTGCAACATTACCGTTGGTCAAGTCAGGATTGATCGCATTTGAAATTATTCCACTTGTTCCATACGATGGTTTTGCACGGCTCTTTTCGGAAGAAATTATCCAAAAATAATAAACATCCTCGCATTCCCGCAAGTCGGAACGAGGTATTTTGTCACTCCCGCGTACGCGGGAGTCTGTTATTCTGGATTCCTCCCGATCTTATCGGGACGGGAATGACGCCGCAGGCGGCAGGGTATTAGACCCAAGAAAGAATAAATGAAGTTGTTTTTTATTCCTGACTCTCTTACATTAAATAAAGCGCTCTGGGTTCTTTTCTCAATCGCAATTATTTTCCTCTGGATTCTTATAGACGCGTCGAATTCTCCGCGCTTCATAAATAAGCTCTGTAATCGCATCCAACATACACAGCTTTTTTACTTATAAGCTGAAGGGATTCGATCCATGAATATTCTTCTCGTAAATCCAAAATTCCCTGACACATTCTGGAGCTTCAAGCATGCTCTTAAGTTTATTTCCAAGCGCACTACCTTTCCTCCGCTCGGATTGCTTACAGTAGCATCAATGCTGCCTCATTCATGGAACAAGCGTTTGGTTGATATGAATGTGCAAGACCTACGAGAAATCGAATTGAGATGGGCTGACCTCGTTTTCCTCGGCGGCATGTCGATTCAATTGAAATCAGCGCGAGCTGTTATTGAGCAATGCAAAACGATGGGAAAAAAGATTGTCGCTGGCGGACCTTTGTTTACATCGTTCCCTGATGAATTTAATGATGTCGATTATCTCGTCTTAAACGAAGCAGAGCTGACACTGCCGCAATTCCTCGTGGACTTGAAAAATTGCAATGCTCGCCATATTTACCAGACCGATCAGTGGGCAGATGTTACAACTACTCCTGTTCCCTTGTGGAATCTCATAAATTCGAAGTATTACTCGTCTATGAACATTCAATACTCGCGCGGTTGTCCGTACGATTGCGAATTCTGCGACATTACAGTTCTTTACGGACACATGCCGAGGACAAAAACAAAAGAGCAGGTGCTTTCAGAATTAGAAGCTTTATATTCCATCGGCTGGAGAAGTGACGTTTTTATTGTTGACGACAATTTTATAGGCAATAAGACATTGCTGAAGAAAGAAATTCTACCTGCAATTATTAATTGGATGGAAAGAAGAAAGTATCCGTTTGGTCTCAACACAGAGGCTTCTATCAATCTCTCCGATGATGAAGAGTTGATGGATCTAATGGTGAAAGCGGGGTTCAATGCCGTGTTCGTCGGTATCGAATCGCCAAATGAAGAAAGTTTGATTGAATGTAAAAAGAGTCCGAATAGAAACCGCGACCTTGTTGAGTCGGTCAAGAAACTTCAACACAAAGGACTACAAGTACAAGGTGGATTCATAGTCGGGTTTGATAGCGACCCGAGTTCAATCTTTCAGAAGGTAGTCGAGTTCATTCAAGAGAGCGGCATCGTTACTGCAATGGTCGGATTGCTTAATGCACCAACAGGTTCAAGACTATATAAGCGAATGCTGAAAGAAGGACGGTTGCTCAAAGCAATGTCAGGCGATAACACAGATTTCTCAATGAACTTTATTCCTAAAATGAATTATGACTTTCTCGTCAATGGATATCGATCGATTTTAGAAAATATTTATTCTTCAAAACAATATTACACGCGGGTCAAAGAATTTCTCCGAACTTACAATCCTCCAAGGGTTAGGGTACCTATTGTGAAATCAAGTAACTTAAAAGCACTGGTGAAATCTGTAATCATCCTTGGCGTTATCGATAAGGAACGTTTGCAGTACTGGAAATTGTTTTTCTGGTCACTCTTCACGCGTCCGCGAATGTTTCCGATGGCAATTACATTCACAATTTACGGATACCACTACAGAAGAATTTTGGAATATTACGTGGCTGGATAAAAAATAGTTAGCAACAAACAACCTATAGCTTTTATTATTCCCTCACTCTCACTGCATTGCGGCTTTTAGTGTATTCTTCATAAGCATCGCAACGGTCATCAGGCCGACGCCGCCAGGGACCGGTGTGATTGCCTTCGCGATTTTCGATGCAGATTCGAAATGCACATCACCGACAATGCGATATCCTTTCGGCGATGAAGCATCTTCTACTCGATTAATTCCAACATCGATGATGACAACGCCCGGCTTTAGCATTGCACCAGTGATAAATTCCGGTTTGCCGATGGCGGCAATAAGAATGTCTGCGGATTTGATATAAGACGTGAGATCTGAAGCTCCTGTGTGTGCAACAGTTACCACTGCATTGGCGCCGCGCTGTTTTTGCAATAAGATATTAGCAATTGGTTTACCAACTATATTACTGCGGCCGACAACAACAACGTGCTTTCCCGATGGATCATTTCCGCTTCGAACGAGAAGCTCTTGAATTCCGGCAGGTGTGCAGGATTTAAATGTATCAAGTCCAATAACTAATTTTCCAATGCTCATTGGATGGAAACCATCCACATCCTTTCGTGGATCAATCGCTTCAATTACTTTCTGTTCGTTAATGTGTTTGGGAAGTGGAAGTTGGACAAGCACGCCATGGATTCTCGAATCGCGGTTGAATTCATTAATCTTATCCAGCAATGCTTGCTCGGATATAGTTGCAGGCATGATTTCGGTGATAGAATAAAAACCTATTGCTTCACATGCCTTCCCTTTTGATTTTACATATGATTGCGATGCCGGATTATCGCCGACGAGAATGACTGCAAGTCCTGGCACAATACCTTTTGTTTCTTTCAGGCGTTGTGTTTCTTCTTTCACTTCACGCTTGATATCCTCAGCAATTTTCTTTCCGTTTATAATTTCAGCCATATTTAACCCTTTGCGTTTTGGCAGTCTATCGTAACAAATGGAACGTTCATGTTAAACCCCTGCCTCTGTTCGGCCAGCAGGTTCAATTTGTATTCAATTTTCTGAAAAATATTTTCACGAAATTGGACGGGCACTAATTCTTTCCATGCCGCTAAAAATATCTTCATAGAGAAATGATTTAACATAGCAGTACCGTCTGAAAATTTAAAATCGAATTCATCTTCATAAATGTTAATGACATGAAAGTTCGATTGTTCCAGCAAATTTACAAATTCGGATACCGGCCTTCGCTTTTCATAGATATGATCATCAATCTTCGGCTGCAATTCGCTTAAACCGCTTTCTCGTAAAACTTCACGGAACACTTCATAGAATTCGGCAAAAGTTCGGTTTGTATTAAATGTAAATACAAATTGAGCGCCGGAGCGGGATACACGACTGCATTCACTCAGCGTTTTAGAAATATCCTGAACATTGTTAAGCCCGTTATTTGAAACAACCAAATCAAAAAAATCATTTTCGAAAGGCATACGTTCAGCCATGCCTTCAACAATTTCGACATTTTGTACATCCGTGTATTTTATTTTGAACTTTGTCCGTTCAATGGCTGCCTTCCACGGATCGAGACCGAATACTTTACAAGTGGGGCCAAGACGCATAGCAAGTTCGACCAATGGGAAACCAGATCCAAAACCTATATCGAGGGCATGAATACCTTTCTTATATCGAACAAGATTAAGCAGTTTTATTCCAAAAGGAGCTGCCCAAAACGACATATCATCAAGTGCCGACAAGAAATCCGGATCGTTGAAATTCAGTTCGGTCTTTAGGTACTGAGTCATTTTAAGTTCTGATCAATAGATTATTATATCATATAGGAACAGCAATACTATTGGAAACTTGGAAAGATAATCTGTTCAATCTTTGTTGCCCTGCCGGTTTCTGTATCCACTTGAATAAAGACTGCACACATCCTTACATCGTGTTCGGCAAGTTCAAATTTGTATGGTGTCTGGAACTGAAATCTGCGAATCGCAATTTCTTTCTTCATCCCGATCACCGAATCGTACGGTCCACTCATGCCAACATCCGTAATATATGCTGTACCTTTCGGAAGAATCCGCGCATCTGAAGTTGGAATGTGCGTATGAGTCCCTACAACTGCGCTCACGCGTCCATCGAGATGCCATGCAAGCGCCATTTTCTCTGCAGTAGCTTCAGCATGCATATCAATGAGGATGACTTTTGTATCATTCGCAATTCTGCTCAACGCCCAATCTGCCGTCTTGAACGGATCGTCGATAGTTTGCATATATGTCCGTCCCTGCAAGTTTATAACACCGATACGTCCTTTTTCTTTTAAATCGTAAAGAACGAAACCGTTGCCGGGATTTTCCTTCGGATAGTTCAGCGGCCGCAGAATGTTGCGCTCTTTCGAGATGAGCGCTTTCGCCTGCCATCGGTCCCATAAATGATTACCAGTAGTGATAACGTGAACGCCCAACTCGAAAAGTGTTTTCGCGTCTGCTTCATCAATTCCTTTGCCTTCGGTAACGTTCTCACCGTTAACAACGCAGAAGTTGATTTCATATTTTTGGATGTACTGTTTGAGCAACGTTGAGACGAGTGTCATTCCCGGTTTGCCATTAATGTCACCTACAAATAAAATATTTATCAATTTAGCCACAATTTCCCTCGATGTATTTTGATTTAGACGTGATGTTCAATACGATATTAAATATTGATACTTGGTTAAAAGCTGGTTAGGTTAAACCTAGAATATTTTCGTATACCCGCTTTGTCTTTTCTCCTACTTTTTCCCATAAGAATTCTTTTTGAATGCGTGTCCGCAGTACATTATCTTTATTTTTTTTCAACGCCGCATCTATTCCTCTAGCAATATTTTCTATCGACGTCGGCTCAACATAGACCGCATCATTGCCAAAATAATCTTTTGTTCCACCAAACGGTGTGATGACAATTTTTGCTCCAGCCAAGCCAGCTTCTAATGCGGCAATTCCCGGTGTTTCGAACTGTGAAGGAAGAACAAAAACATCGCAAGCAGCATAAGCTGATGCCAGCAACATCGAGTCATGAGGAATTGCGTCAACGATCAACAATCGGGGATTGTGACTTGCACGCTCAAGACACGCTCGTCCGGATGGTGTATCCTCTATACGTCCTATGATCGCCGCTGGATGATCGATACGCTCAAGCGCCTCAATGAGCCGTAAAATATTTTTACGCTCAGGTCCGATATGTCCCACAGAGAGAATAAAGTTTTTTATTCCATACTCACGTTCGAACAATTTTAGTGTCGCATGCGCAAATCGTTCTTCTACGCCATTCGGAACGACTATTACATTTTTCTTAGGAATCCTAAAAGCATCAACGAACAACTTCCCTTCTTCAGTTGTGTTTGGTGTGATAGCTTCCGCCCAGCTGCACATCTCTGCGATTAAACCGTAATCTGTCCAGATTCCGCGTACTTTGCGGCTTATATATTTATCGATTTTGATAACGTTCTGAACCACATTGATGCTACGCCTTGTATAAAAAACCGGCGAGATGACTAGAGGAAGTCCCTGCACTTTGACAGCACGCGCGAAATGGTACGTTGCCATATTCGCTGAAAAAATGTGTACAAGATCAAATTCATTCGCTTGAAAATTCCGCCAAGTATCGAACAACGTTACTTGCACACCAAGATTTTCCAATGCTTCTTTTGTTTGAAGCACTTGTGTGCGCACGCCTCCGCGTGTTAATGCTGTTGCCTGGCTTGTTGCAAATAGAATATGCATACGTTATCCCTATGCTTTTCTCTTTCGAACATAATTCATTGCGGCATTTACACCGCGAACAAGCGGAATACGATAGTTGAATCGTCGTGCGCGCAAATAATCATCCGGCATCGTCCATGCTGTGGATTTCGGTTCCCATCTAATGGTCTCTAATACAATTTGTTCTGACGAAGGTACGATGGCTTCTGTCCGATCTGGTTGAACAAGGCGAATGTAAAGCGATTTATCTGATCGAACACCATGCAAACGCACTTTTCCGTTTGCACACTGCATTTCAGGAATTGCTACTGTACGCATTTTCCACCAATATACATATTCACCCATCGTTTTTGTAGGTACTTTCTCATAACGCATTTCTTGAAAAAGCCATTCTAACACATCGAGATGCATATCTCGTGGATGATGATAGAAAATGAGCGGCTCGCGCACTGCTATTTTTCGCTCAACAACACTCGCAAAGTACCGGATCATCTGCTCACTGTTATAACCATGTCTTTTCAAACTGCCAATGCAAATTGGATGGATCGGCACTTGTAATACACCTTCACCGCCATGAAACTGCGGTAAGCTCGGCAGGTTGTCATAATCATACGAAAACTCTGATGAATATTCAAAGCCACAATCAATAATTGCACGGCCAAGCTCGTCGTTCCATGTGCCAAAGGGAGCTGCAAACCCTTGCAAACGAAATTTGGAGTCGCGTAACAATGCCTGCGCCTTGCGAATATTCTGAACATTGCGTTCATAATCCGAAAATGTCTCGTGGTCGAAGCAATGCACGCCAAATTCCTGCTCATGCGTCTCCGCAAAGAACTTGACAGATTTTGCATGATTTTTAGCATCAAGGAACCAAGTTGCAGAAATAGAATTTCGATGGAGGACATGAGATAGATCTTTCAACTGTTCATCTGTTCCATTGTCTGTGTCAATTCGGAGACAGAACAATGAGCGTGCGCCGTTGGGGAAGTTCCAGAGATGAACAAACGGCAATCCGCGTCGGTGATGAAGAAGTTCGAGACAGCGCAAAACTAACGTACGGATTTCTCCTTTTGAAACTTTTGAGACAGTTTCAAATGGAAGCCGGCGTTCCGGTGAATAAAACGATTTAACCGCCGAATGCTGATCCAATACCAACGCCGCAGGATCAAACGGCAAGGCAATAACTAAATCATCTGGTTGTGTCCCAACGTGAGCCGCAAAACTGCCTCGGTTGGTCTTCAGATCGTTAGCATTCCATGCAAGCTGGCATCGAGCATAAATATCAACGATGCCAAGTGGATGAAACACCGAATTATGTCCCGGATAAATATAATCGATATATGCTAATTGAGCTGTTATTTGCCGGATGCGTGCATATACCTTTACCGAACATAACACCGCGCCTCCAAGTCCAACGTATTGACGAAGCATTTCCGATTCACGATCGTCCACCGTATCGCTCACGACCACAGCACTGAATTCATCTGGAAGCAATGAATCCGTAATAACTGCATGCGGCACGCCGATTTGCTGAAGAATGGTACGCCAGCCGGCGTGTCCGCCAAGAATTCCGATTTTCAAGTTCATTAGAACCTCACTATTAATTTCTTGACATCACTCCAAACGACTGCACGCAGGAGTATCAACATAATACTATAACACCCAACGCCAAAAAGAATTCCCCACAACAATCTATACGGAATAACAAACGCAACACAAATTGCCATTATCGCTACAGAAAGAATTACACGTAATATCTTTTCCGGGTGGCGAATAGGAACGACTCGCTGAAGTGCATGCTTCATCAGTAAAACACTTATGCCTTCCGAAATAACGACACCGAAGGCAGCTCCAATAGCTCCAAACAAACACGCTCCAGCAGTGACAGTCACGAGGTATGCGAAAGCTGTTACGAGCATAATCTTTCCATACGATTTATCTCCACCAACGCCAATTAATCCAGCAGAATACACCGTGTGCAACATCGTAATAAAGAAATACCAAATAAACACTTGAAATACAGGAATCGATGAACTATACTCGACTCCATAGATTATCGTAATAAGTTTGTTTGCGATCAATATTCCACCGACCGCAACAGGTAAACTTATAATAAGAATCCATCGCATTGCATCAGTAAGCATGCGGTTAAATGTTTCTGGTGAATCAGAGTACTTGCGCGCTGATGCCGGTAGAAGAAGCAAGACGAGAATTCGATCGCCCATCAGCAAAAAATAAACAAGCTTGCTTGCAGCACTGTATGTTCCAACATTTGCTGTTGTCGTAAATACGCCGAGTGCAAGTGATGGGTAATTAACAACTAAAGTTGTAAGAACAATCCCTACTGCCAGTGGAATTGACTGTTTCAAAAAACGCAGCGATGGTTTGATGCGAATGTGAACACCGCGATGCGTATAGCGAAATCGTATAAATAGCAACGTCGAAGCCACACATTCACCGGCAATACTTCCTACGGCTACCCATAGAATGTCGTTGATCGTTCGGATAAAAATAAGAACTATAGCGAGATAGACAATTGCTTGCATTACTCTCGCCACACTGACAATTCCTAAAGTTTCTTTCCCTTGAAAGAACCAATCAACGAAAAATATTTGCGGTAGTACGGCGCACGAGAATAAAATGATGAGCCACGCGATAGTCGTATTCTGAACTGTTGTCAGCACCGCGAACGCTGCTACGAGAAGCACTATAATAGTTGCAATTAACCTACTGCCAATTACACTGCCTATCAATTCTGGCGGTTCACCTTGCGCTATTTTCTTAGTTCCCAGCGTAGGAAAACCAGCCCCACTCAATACCATGATGTACGCCAGCACAGCAAAGCCGAGATTGACTGCACCGAAACCTTCTTTCCCTAACACACGTGCCAGATACGCAACGGAAATAAAACCAAACAGGCGGCGCGCTATATCTGCAGAAAAAAGCGAAAGAAGATTCTTAGAAAGTCGTTTCATTGAAGTAAGAGCTTTACTATCTGCGTCAGCTTTTTCTCGCGTGTTCCTTTATCAAATCTCGAAATAATTTGTTCACGCGCTGCAGGACATATTCTTTCCGATAACTGTAAAGCCTGCGTGAGAGCTAAAGTAAGAGCGTCCACGTTGGGAGGAACGCAGATTCCAATTTCTCCAAGAACTGATTTTGTAGCACCGACATCTGTCGCAACAGGAATACAGCCGCAGAGCATTGCTTCACAAAGGACATTCGACATTCCCTCTTGCCGAGATGGTTGGCAATACACTTTTGCCCGCTGGTAATAAGGCAGTAAAAGTTTTCGATCCATTGGGGGAAATAACTCAATGTTAGAAGGTGGATTGAATAGTTTGATAATTTCCTTAGTCAAACCAATCATGGTAAACGAAATGTGCGGCAATGAACGAGCAACTTCAAATAACATATCAATTCCTTTTACACGAAATCGTAGCTCATCATTGACAATTGCCACTGTTAAAACGCTGATCGTCTTATTCGCTTCAGATATTTTCCAGAAGTCAATATCATATCCGGTGGGTACGATTTCGATATTCTTCCCATCATACCGAACAAGGTGACAAGCTTTTTCTGCAAGACTCTTATCTACAGCCATAATTTTAGTCGCATGTCTAATTGCGTATCGCACCAACAAAGCTTTCCAAGGAACAAGCCAAATTCCGTACTTCAGCTTTTCATCCTTGGCAACATCCACGCCGCCTATGACAAGCACAGAGCGTCTGCCTAAAAGCCGCATTAATGCTACCGCGACGGATGTGTATGTAGAAGCAAACCAGCAAAAGGCAATGTCCGATCTGAGACAAGAAAGCGCAATCTTGAAAATGTGGAAGATTCCAGAACCAATCTGAACTTCCGTTCTATAGTATCTCTTGAGTGTTTCTAAATCATCTTCAATAAAAGGAGCAGAAAAAGTAGATATAAAAGTAATTCTCAAAGAGCTCTGTGTTTGCATATGTGTTAGTGTTTCATCCGGAATGGTAAATATCATCTATTCGTCCACTTCTACCTCAAACTTGACGATGTTATATCCTTTCATCGTGTCGACCACTCCGAAGATAACGCCTATAAAGACAACGACCATACCACAAAGGAACATAGTGAGAATTAAATAACCAAGCAGAAGCATTGGCATAAAATAGTCAGCGCCAATCAATAACGATGTGACGACGAACAAACCAACTGCGCCGAGGTAACATGATACTGAATCCCGGATAAGACGCGCTCGGTTCAGAAGTCCTGCTACTTGCCGGGTGATGCTTTCGATGCGATGGTTTTCAGCGGGATGAAAATCCCGTTCCGCTGCATTGAAGATTATCTTCCTTTTTTCTTCTGTTAATATCCTGATGCGGTTAAGTACAGCAGTAAACTTATTGTTAATACCAAGCAGCAAAAGTCCGCATGCACTGATCATTACACCGGGAGCAAGAATTAGCTGGATGGCTTGGATGACAGATATGTTTTCAGAAAGATTCGGATTCATTGTTCTTCGACCTTTACATTCTGATTATTCTTTATTCACAATCTCACCCATAATAAATGGTGTTTCTTTCTTCCGTCTAAGTGCAGATACAACAGCATCGACGCCTTTATGATCCACAAGCAAAATCAATCCGACACCAAGATTAAATGTGCGTCGCATATCTTCTTCCGGTACTTCACCGACATGCTGGATAAGGTTAAAAATAGCAGGCCGTTTCCATGCATTCCAATCCACATTGAGTGCCAATCCATTCGGCACAACGCGCATCGTATTACCTTCGATGCCGCCGCCTGTTATATGCGATAGACCATGGATATGTTTTGAAACAAATGAATTTAGCAACGGATAAACTGATTGCCGGTATGAACGATGTACAGCCAGCAGCGCGTCGCCTAGGGTTTTTCCCAATTCATCAAGATAGATTTCAAGTGAAAACTTATTGAGCAGTACACGGCGAGCAAGTGAATAGCCATTCGTGTGCAATCCGGTGGAAGGCAAACCGATAAGCACATCGCCCCTCTTGACGTTCTTGCCGTTTAATATTTTTTTCTCATCTACAATTCCAACGATAGTTCCTGCGATATCGTAATCTTCCATTCCATACATACCGGGCATTTCTGCTGTTTCACCGCCGATAAGTGCGCAGTTGTTTTCTTTACACGCTTTCACAAAACCAAGAACAACTTGCTCTGCAACATCAGGCGACAACTTGCCGGTGGCATAATAGTCCAAAAAAAACAATGGTTTTGCACCGCATACCAGGATGTCGTTCACACAATGGTTCACCAAATCCTGTCCAATGCTGTCGTGACGATTCATCATGATAGCTATCTTCAATTTTGTGCCAACCCCATCGACACTGGAGACAAGCACGGGCTTTTTAATACCTTTAAATTCCGCTCGGTAAAAGGCGCCAAACATGCCAATATCCGTAAGCACATTACGGTTGAAAGTTGAACGAATTGGTTTTTTAATACGACCGATAAGTTCTTCGCCAGCATCGATATCAACACCGGATTCTTTGTATGTTGCCATAGATGGAACTTCCTGATCAGAAATTTCTGTTGTTATAAGATAGCAGATTTTTTTGCCTTGAACAAGGAAAGAGCGAGTATCTATATGTACAAATAATAACGGAGTCTTCCTTGCTCTTTTTCCTCGGCTTCTCTATATTATTATATAGTAAAGCCAACCACAAAGGATGCAGATGTTATTAATAATTTGTAGGGAGGGAATTTGAAAATACATTTACGTCGTGTTACAATAGCAGTGCTGGCACTCCTTTCATTGCAATGTTCACCTACAAAATCATTAACAGATACCGAAAAAGCCAAACTGGATTCTCCATTATTGCATTTATTGACCGGTGATCGTGAAGACGACAAACGGCTTGATGTTATTCACAGAGCCGATGGAACAAAAGAGTATGCAGTCATTGTTCAATCAGAACATCCCGAAGCTATTCAAGCGTTAGGAATTAACGTAAGCAGCGTGTTTGGAGATATAATTGTGGTACATGTCACACTTGAAGAGTTAAAAAATGTCGTATTATTATCTACAGTTAAGTCTGTACGAACCGGATCAAAAAGAACTATGCAACAGCAACAATAAAAAGGCCCCTATGTCCACTCTATCTCGATACACCAGAACATTTATCCTACTGATGATTGTTGTTTATACGGTATTCAGTGCAGACCTCACAGAAAAGCAACGGTCAAAACTGCATCCATTGTTTCGATCTTTGATAACAAATTCGTCTCAGACATTGGCAAAGATGGCAAGCAAGTTACATCGCATCTCATCGACAGTTTCCAGCGATGGTACAATTCGTTATGGTGCCATTGTGTACACTCGCGATGTTGAAACGCTTCGCGCTATGGGAATACAAGTAAATTCTGTTCTCCCGGAATTTGTCACGGCACAACTCACACCATCGGATATGACAAAGCTCGCCGATCTTGAAAGTGTGCGGTTCCTTGATCCCGGTAAAGTACATCA
>JBEKLV010000390.1:0-2675 GCA_050008835.1 Bacteroidota bacterium
CGAGCGAAAGCTTCGCGGCTATGCCGTCCGGCGTGATCAGAAGGGCGCCGTTTGCATCCAGGGAGAACAGGGTGGCGCCTCCCAGCTTCACAAAGAGCGCCGCGCTGGCCGTCACCGCGAGCCCCGCGGGGCTCATCTCCAGGTCGAAGCTCCCTTCCATGCCGATGCTGTTGCCCCCGCTCGCGGAGAGGGCAAGGGTGGCAGTGGAGCCCGACACCGCCGGGTCTCCGCCGATGAGCACGCGCACGTACGGCCCGACAGCCAGGTTCACGGTGACGCCGTTGATCTGCGGGACCGCCTGGTCAGTGGTGTTCACCTGCAGGGTGAAGTATCCGGTGAATGTGAAGCCGGCGCCATTCAGCCCTGCCTGGCCTCCGGTGCCCAGAACGATCATGGCCGCGATTCCGTCCGCGCTCATCAGGAGGGCGCCGTCCGCCTGCATGGAGAAGAGATTGACCCCGCCCAGCTCCGCCGTCAGCGTGGACGAGGCGGTCACCGCCACCTCCGTTGCGGTGGTGGTGAGCATGAAGTTCCCGACCATGGTGAAGCTCGTGCCGGGGGCCAGCCCGATGACCAGGGTGCCTGAAACGCCGATCTGCACGTAGGGGCCTTCCGGAAGATTCAGAGTCGGCACCGCGGCGGGGCGCGTGTTGACCAGGAGCGTTGCGGTTCCCGACAGGCTGAAGCCCGGGCCGGATTTCAACGTTCCCGCCTGGACCCCAAGCTGGAGGGCGCCGGCCACACCTGTTCGGTCGATCAGGAGGCTGCCGGTGGCATTGACCGAGCCCAGGTCCGCCAGGTCAACGCTCATGTCCACGCTCATGGCGAGCTCGTTGGGAGACAGGATAAGGAGGAGCGCGCCCTCCAGCGTGAAGGTGCCCAGCAGAGTCAGGGAGCCGCCGCCGAATATGACCGCGTATGGTCTTCCGACATTCATTGCAGTCGGAACCCAGTTCACGATGCTGTCTCCGAGGACAGGAGGACCGCTGGGAATCGTGATGGTGCGGCCGGGGCCTTCCAGCGAGATCACCGGACCGAATGGGTCTGCAGGGTTCGGTCCCGTTACCTCCGGTATTGCCGGATCCACAGTGGGGATCTGGTACTGGACATCCTGTCTCGTGGTATTCACCACGAGGAGGAACCGGGCGGCAAGCCCGACTCCGGGGATGGCGCTGGTCGAGTAGGTCAGGGTCAACCGGGCCGCGGCGCCCTGCGAGTTTACCACCAGCAGGCCGTTGAACGAGAACGACAGAAGCGGGTCCACACCCGGGGCTCCAAGGGTCATTGACCCTTCTGCAAATATCCGCAGGCCCGTCGTGTCTATGTCGACGACCAGCACCGCGGTCATGGAGAAAAGGCCCGGGTCACTGGGAGAGCTGCCCGGAAGCTTGATGACGGCCTGGCCGTTGATCAGCAGGCCGAAGGACGAGGGCTTGAGATCCAGGACATGATCGGTCGGCGTGGCCGGCGGAGTGGCCGGCAGGGTCAGCGTAATGGACTGTGACACAGTGGTCGTATTCAGAGAGAAGAACACCATCCCGGAGGCGAAGATCCCGGACTGCTCCATGCCGGAGAGATTTGCGGTCATGAGGAAGGCGCCCCAGATCTCCAGCGAGCTGCCCGAGACTTTCCGGACGTGCAGCTCGCCGGCCGCGCTGCCGATGTCTCCGAGATACGACACATTGACCAGGGCATTGGTCTTCATGACGAAGCCGGTGCTCGAGAAGGCCAGGCTCAGGCTGCCGCTGAACTTGACGGAGAGCTGGTCCAGCACGTTCATGCTGGCCGCGCCGGCAAGGAAGATCTCGAACTGGTCAGCCTGGTTCGTGGCTGTGACCTGGGTCCCGTCGGTGCGGCTGAAGAAGAAGTCCGCCCTTCCGTACACGCTGAATATAGGAGAGATTCCCGCTCCGGAGGGGAAATCCGAGAGGAACAGTATGGTCACCTTTGCGCCCGTATTGACCGATCCGTTGATTACCGGGCTCAGGTTGGCGTACAGCCGGAGGCCAAGGCTCAGGTTGTTGGCGAACACTGCCTGTCCGCTGATCAGGATCCTTCCCTGAGTGTCCAGGGCCAGGTCGATTTCAGCCTTGAAGACGTATTCGGAGGTGTACTGGCTGTACAGAGACGCACCGGCCCGGATGATCATGGGGAAAGCGAACACGTTCCAGAAACTGGGATCAGCGTCGCCATGCGCGCGGGCGGCAATGACCGCGACAATCTGAGTGCCGACCGCGTGCCGGAGATCGGCCTCCCACTGGGTGTCGGTTTTCGATTCGGGAGAGTCGAACTCGTCCCGCCGAAGCTGAAGCGCGTCCTCCGCGGTGCCCGTGTCGGGATCCGGAATGTCCGGCAGGGTCTGGTTGAAATCCACTCCGCCCCGCAGGTTGTTGATGGTCAAGCCTGAATTGGGCTCGAGGAGGATGCCGGTGGGCAGCATCACCGCCACGTAGACAGAGAGCGGCCCGAACTCGGACAGCCCGAGACTGAGCTTGAAGCCGGAAAGGCCTCCCATGGAGAACTCGCCCCGGATTCCGGCGTAGAATGCGCTGACGACGGCCCCCACTGCATCGGTGGTGGTTCCGATCCTCTTGTTGCTGCTGTCCACCTCGTAGCCTTCGCTGTCGAACCGGACAATGCCTGCCAGCAGGGTGGCACTGATTGTGCCGCCGAAG
>JBEKLV010000391.1:0-3035 GCA_050008835.1 Bacteroidota bacterium
ACGCCCGACGGTCCGGAAAAACACAGCGTCGCCGTACTTGGCCGTGGACGAAAACTGATCGGCGGCACGATATCCATCGAGGTCGGTCGCACCAAAGTCAGTGATTTGCTGCTGGAGGGCTTTTTTCCGCGTTGCAAGATATCCGACCGGCCCGTGCAAAAACACGTCTCCGGGTTCCGCGAAATCGGCCTGCCCTTTCAGTCCGATACGGCGGTCACGCGGCATCTTGCGGCTTTTCTTCAGGCCCAGGGCCGCGACGAAGGCAATCCGGTGCGGCCCACGCACGTGCTGTTTAACGGCGGTGTGTTCAAAGCCGAGGCCCTGCGCCGTCGATTGCTCGACGTCTTGGGCGATTGGTTCCCCGCACCCGGAGCGCCGAAACTCCTGCAAGGCGAGCACGATCTGGATCACGCAGCCGCCCGAGGCGCGGCATACTACGGCTGGATCAAACAGCGCGGCGGAGTTCGCATCCGCGGCGGCACGGCAAGATCGTACTACGTGGGCATCGAGACCGCCGGCCTGGCCGTGCCCGGGGCCCCGCGCCCGCTTCGGGCCTTGTGCGTGGCACCATTCGGCATGGAGGAAGGCAGCCGCATGGACGTGCCCGGCGACGAAATCGGTTTGATCGTGGGCCAGAGCGCTCAATTCCGCTTTTTCAGTTCTTCCACCCGCCGCCGCGATAAGGCCGGCGACGTGCTTTCGGCCTGGACCCCGGACGACATCGCAGAAACCGATTCGCTGGAAACCGTGCTGCCCGCCGACGAATCGCTGGAAGACGCCTACGTGCCAGTCCGCTTCCAATCGCACGTTACCGAACTGGGCGTTTTGGAGCTTTGGTGCGTAAACGCCCAAACCAACAAGCGTTGGAAACTGGAATTCAGCGTGCGCCAAGAATAATTATTTGGAGATTCTTCCATGAGCATGAAGCGTCATAAATCTCATTTAATCAAAGAAGAAGCAGAAAGAATATTCAATAGTTCGATACCCACTTCATGGGTTTCGCGAAAGGAAGATCCAGATTATGGAATTGATTTCAACATTGAAACGGCAGTTAACGATAATTCAGGCAATATATTAACAGGAAAAAGATTTTATGTACAACTTAAAGGAGTAAATAAACCAATAATAAAGGGTAATTACTTATCTTTTTCTGTAGAAGTTAGACATCTGAATTATTATTACGATTCTTGTCTTTTGCCTGTTTTCCTAGTGGTTATCGATATTAATCTGAAAAACTCTTATTGGCTATTTATTCAAGAATATATTTATAAGAATTCCCTTAAAGATAAATGGAATAATCAAAAGACCTTCACAGTCCATCTCCCAATATCAAATAATTCACTAAACAATGATTTATTTATTAACAGTATAGATGCCGCTTTTGAATTCATGCATAGGCTTCATCCATTATCGCTAAAAAAGACAATACAATTCGAGAGAGACAAATGGGAAACTCTTGATCCACGTTTTTCAATTTCATTAAATGCATCTGAAAATAAAATCAATTATATTCTTTCTGCAAAAGAAACCGTTCCCGTTCAATTTATATTTAAAGCAGATCAAGAAAATGTAATTACCAAAGCAAAGAATCTATTTGAAAAAGGACTCCCAACATCGTTTGATCCCGATCAAATCGACGTGTCCGGTTCATTGCTAATAAAAAGTATATTTTCAAAAGGTGGCACTTTTCAGTTTGCCAGAAAAGCAAAAGTTCCGGTAACTTTAATTGCGGTCAATGAAGCGGGCATAGAAATAGCAAAAATGGATTTGCCTTATGGGAGTATGGAAGGAGGAACAAAAGAGACACGAATAAACGCATCTTCAATTAATAAAGATTTAAACATCTCACTAATAATTAGTCAACTTGATGATGAACACTGTAAGATTGTATGCAATTTTAATATATATATAAGTAAATGGAATAATAAACCCATCCTGGATATATTAAGTTTTGATGATATTTATTCATTATTCAAGGAATTATGCAGCGGCGCCAGATTTAAAGTAAGAACCATGCTAAACAATAATATTTGGTATCCAGTTTCTGACAGTGGTGGGCAATATTCTGAATCATTCAAGTATCTATCTATTTTATTGAATACAGTACACAATATAAGACAAATTGCATCAAAATATAATTTAAATCCATTAATGCCAACTTTATCAGAAGATATTATTGAAGATGTTGATTTTCTTCATTGGATACTTTTTGATAGAGAATCGAGAACTTGCTCATCTGCACATATTACCACACAATTAGCCAAAGATCATAAATTAAATTTAGAAACAATGATTACTGATGTTCATGTTTTAGATCTAAAGAGAGAACCAGATACATTTCCTTTTTTAAACGAAAGTATTCTTTTAAACCACATAATATTTCATTTCTCTCACATGAAAATAGCTACTGATTTACACGAAATTGAACTCCAGATGAACGATAATAACCAAGATTATATTGAACTTAAATGGGAATCTACAGATAAGTCTAAAATGAATGTGGAATATATTGACTAGAACAGCGTTTAAAATTAAGGAATTTAAGTAATATTATGGCAGGCGGTGTCGATTTCGACTTGCCGGCGATAGCGGGTCAATTCGGACTCTTGGCGCGGGGCGTCCCAATTGAAATAATCTCCCATCCAGGCGGCCACTTGTCGGGCGGTTTCCAGCGGATTGTCGAGATAATAATGCCAACTTGTGCGGCGGATCATCACGTCATCAAGATGCATGGCCCATTCGTTACGGCAATAATGCTCGACCACTTCCCGGCAAACCGGCGGCGGCAAAATGCCGCTTTCAATATGCTCAACATTTTCAAGAAGCGATTCCTCAGCGGTGCGGCAGGGTGGCGTTTTCTTGCCTAAATGTTTGACAATACGATCGACCACTTGCTCGCCGATCAGCCGGTATGTGGTCAGTTTTCCGCCGGCCACGTCGATCCATCCCGGTTTGGGCATGAGGATTTGATGCGCCCGGGAAATATCCGACGGTCCGCCGTGCCCGGATGCAATCAAAGGCCGCAGGCCCGCCCA
>JBEKLV010000392.1:0-12250 GCA_050008835.1 Bacteroidota bacterium
GACCCTGTGATTTATACACCTCGCGACGAGAGAGATTCCAGTGCCCTGTACTAGTATTGGATGAAGGAGTTCAAAAGGAGCACAACATCCACATTTATCGAATTTAAATTTTATTAAAAATGTTAGTGATTTTACTCCGGAGTGCGAATGTAGTGAGCCACATCCCGAGAAAATAGAGTTGAATGAATCATCGTTTTTAATTATTACTAGGTACTTGCATGTGGAACATTAATATGTTTGGAATATTTTCAAGCCCCCAAAAATATTGTATTTAAGTAGATTGAATTGTATATACTATTAATGTGATAATGAAATGATTACATCTCAGAAGATATATGCATCGTTCGCACCTTACTATAGGCAATACTCCGAAAACAAGTCAAGGTACGTATGTGCAATCGATCAGTTGGTTCTCATGAACCTTCCGAATCGCTGCGAACGAATACTGGACGTAGGATGCGCAGATGGTGTGCGCGGCCATCACCTATTCACAAATGCCAGAGGTTCGGAGATTTGGATGATGGACAATTGCCAGGAAATGTGCGAACGAGCCAGACAGATCGAGGGAATGTCTGGCGAGCATATTCTGAACTTTGATATCACGCAAGATACACAGAATCACTTACCTAATGACTATTTCGACGTGGTTTGGTGTCTCTGGAATGTGCTTGGCAACATTGCCGAATATCCAAGACGAATAGAAGCTCTTGCCCATATGAAAGAAGTGATGAGGCAAAACGGACGAATTTTCATTGACGTGAACAATCGTTACAACTTAGCTAATTACGGCTGGAAAATACTGACAGAGAATTTATTCAATGATATCATCCGGCCAAATAGAAATAATGGAACTGTAGAATACAAGATTAAAGTTACCGACAACAAGGAAATAGATTCGTACTGTCATTTTTTTAATCCGAAGGAATTGCCGGAGATATTCAAGGAACTAGACCTGAAGGTACTGAAGTCGGTCTACGTTGACTATACAACTGGAGCACTGACACACCAATGGGGGGGACAAATGTTTTACGTTGTGGAAAAATTTTAACTGATACAGATTCTACAACTATGATTGCGAATTCGATCGTCTTGCGCGAAGCTGCAAGATCACAAATTTTTTGGTTCTTGGTCCAAGATTGTTTAGACAGATACTATGGACGTTTAAAAAAATTGAGTAAAAGTAGGCTGGATAATGATTTAGAGCTTGTTTCACGCTGTAAGCAGAATCATACAAGAACATGAACCCATTGGCAATATTTGGAGCTTCGCCGATATTCGATGAACCACTCCACGTTGGGCGTCCCAATATCGGTAATCGGCAGCGTTTCCTTGAACGTGTCAACATCATTATGGACACAAAGCGGCTCGCGAACGATGGACCTTTTGTGCAAGAGTTCGAAAGGCAAATTGCTATGGTTCTGGGAGTCAAACACTGTGTCGCTGCATGCAATGGAACAATTGCGCTGGAGATAGCGGCTCGGGCAGTAGGACTGCATGATGAAGTGATTGTACCGTCTTTCACCTTCGTTGCGACAGCGCACGCATTGCAGTGGCAAAGAATTGTGCCTGTCTTTTGCGATGTAGACCCGCAGACGCATTGTATCGATCCATCCCAAGTAGAAGAAAAAATCACTCCGCGAACGAGCGGCATTATTGGCGTGCATCTTTGGGGAAGGCCCTGCGAGATAGATGCTCTCACGGAAATCGCGCGACGTCACGGCCTCAAGCTGATATTTGATGCTTCTCAAGCCTTTGGTTCCTCTTACAAGGGCAACATGATCGGTGGTTTCGGTGAGGCAGAGGTTTTGAGTTTCCACGCAACCAAGTTTGTTAGTAGTGGAGAAGGCGGGGCGGTCGTTACAAATAGTGATGAGATTGCTCGGGAATTGCGATTATTAAAGAACTTCGGATTTTCTAATTACGATAGTGTAGATTCTATAGGAACCAATGGCAAAATGAGCGAGATCTCTGCGGCTTTTGGTCTCTCATCACTGGAATGCTTGGAAGAATTCATTGCCGCAAACCTTCATAATTACAAGCTATATCGAGAAGAACTCCGGAATTCACGTGGTATCCAAGTCATAGCGTATGATGAAACGGAAAAATCTAACTTCCAGTATGTCGTTATCGAAATTGACGAAGGTGTGGTTCCTATCACTCGAGATCAGTTCCTGGATATTCTCTGGGCGGAGAATATTCTAGCTCGACGCTACTTCTATCCTGGTATCCACCACATGGAGCCGTACCATTCTGATCCGCGGTACTCTCAAGTGGTGCTGCGTGAAACCGATGCATTATCGAAGCGAGTGCTTTGTCTGCCCACGGGCACCGCGGTTGAAGAGGGAGCAGTCAAGAAGGTGTGCTCGGTCATCAGGTACGTGATTGAGAATGCCGATTATATAAGGACTAATTGGGATAAGAGGAAAATTCATGCATATCCGGGCTTCGCAAGTAGTGAATCCTAAGAGAACACCCAGAATCAGCGTTGTCATGCTTTCATACAATTTCGAGAAGTATCTTAGACAGTGTATTGAAAGTGTCTTGGCTCAAACGCTTGCTCCCTTCGAGATCATTATATGCGACGATCACTCGACTGACAATTCTTGGAACATTATTAAGGAGTACCAGAAGCTCTTTCCCGAGTTGCTGCATTGTCACAGGCACAAGAAAAACATTGGGATGACTAAGAATCTGATCTACGCTTTTAATGCCGCTCGAGGTGAACTGGTTACTCATATCGATGGTGATGATCGATGGCTGTCAGGTAAGCTGGAAAAGGAGTGGGTAGCACTACAAAAAAATCCGACAGCTAGAATCGCTTACTCGAATGTATACATGATCGACGACCAAGGAGAACGAACGGGCATCTGGTTTGATGGGACAGGTCACGTGCCACCGAGCGGGGACATTTTTTCGAAAATCTGGTCTTGGAGCTGTTTCCCTGACCCTGGCTATGTGTATCGTAATGAATTGATGTATCGATCGGATTATCAAGAGCTCAATTATGCAGAAGATATCGATTTGTTCTTGGATTTGGATTTCCAGATTCGTGCCACTGCTGGGCGGCAAGTTGTCTACTCTGGAGAAGCTTTGGTGGAGTGGCGGGTTCATAGTGGGGGTGTCCACAACAAACCGCTCGAATATGTGTTCAAGGATATGCTTTTAGTGTATCTGAAAAACCTCCCCCTCATCGCCAATCGATCGAAGAAGGATATAAAAGAAATCAGACAGGGCATCATTGAACGTATGTTCGGCATTGTTGCACCTATCCAGACGGCAAGTGTTGAGAGGCTTCAACTCATTGAGCGGCTGGATGCAGAATGTAAACAAATACTTCATGCGGCCGAAAAAAGGTTGACCGTCATTCACCGCCTGGAAGAGGAGATTGTCAAACTGCGAAGTCAGAACACCGATCAGCAGAGAATCAGTGACGAAATGCTTGCAGCAATTAATGAACTAAAGCGTGTAACGGATGCAAAGAAGGATGGAAATTAGCCAATTGCCAGTGATACCATCGCGAAAAACCGATACGCGAATATTTCTGAAACGGTACCAGCCGGATAATGATGCAAGAATCAAAGAATAGGAATTACAAAGGTAAATCGTGTGTTCAGTGCAATTGATGCTTTGAAAATATTTCTCCCGCTGGATCCATCGTTGGTCGATATAGGCGCAGCGAAGGGAGACTTTACTTCAAGTTTCCTCGAAGCTTTCCCTGGGGCACAGGCAGTGCTTTTTGAGCCGACTGGTAAATCCGTTGTCGCCTTGCAAGAACGATTTCGCGAGAACACTCGGATTCAGATTCTTAGCCATGCCATCGGAAATGCTCAAGGGACAGCAACGCTATACTCCTATGAGCAGTCCGAGAACAACAGTCTCCTTAATTCGCTCGTTCAAGATGCTGAAGTTTTACAAAATAGTGTCAAGGTTGAGACACTCGATGACTGTCTGGCACAGTCGGGTATGCTGTCTAAGGTTGACATGATCAAGATCGATACGCAGGGAACCGATCTAAAGGTTATACAAGGAGCCCGCAAAACAATTGAGAGATTTCATCCTCTCATCCTGGCTGAAGCGATCTTTGTTCCACTCTACGACGGCCAGGATTCGTACTATGGTATTCTTGATTTCATGCGTCAATTGGAGTACCATCTTGCGGGAATCTTCGAGATGCACTGCAGGCAGGATGGACTGTTGGCATTTGCTGATTTGCTTTTCCTGCCCGAACAAATATATTTGCAGTTCTGCAGCAGCCAGACATTTGGGCATTTTGTTTCTGTGGATGCCAAGTATTTGAAGGAGCAAAACCGAACGCTTGAACAAGTTTGTGAGGAGCGTTTGAATCTGATTGAGCAGCTCCAGATGACAGCCGACGAGCGGCTTAAATTGATCAACGAACTTTCAAAGATTGCGGGGGAAAGACTCACCGTGATCCAAACAATGGATGCTGAAGTGAAAAAGCTCAAAGGGACAGAATAAACCCATGGGAGCAGTGACATTCTCGATCGATATCGAACTGATCACAGAATTGAAAAAGAATCTCCCACTTGCCACATTCGTGGAGACTGGAACTTTTGAAGGCGATACAATCGAATTGGTTATGCCGTACTTTGAAACGATTCACTCTATTGAGCTTTCCGAAGAATATTATCGCAAGGTAGTGGAGAGATTCAGGGCATCTTCGAAGGTCCACCTTCATCATGGGCATTCAGCGGATGTTCTTCGCAAGATGAAATCGGAGCTTGCCGGTACGTCAATTCTTTATTGGCTGGACGCGCATTGGTGTGTTGCTGATAAGACAGCGGGGGGAGCTTCCCAATGTCCACTCCTCGAGGAACTCGACGCAATCGGGGATCTCAATCCGCAAAGTCTAATCTTGATTGATGATGCAAGATTGTTCCTTTGTCCGCCTCCATATCCTCATGAGATCGACCATTGGCCGCGCTTTCAATCGGTTTTTCAGAAACTCTCTTCCTTAAGCAGCGAACACGAAATTGTCGTCGCTAATGATTTAATTATTTTTTTCCCTGCAAGGATTCGACAAGTCGTTGAGAGTTACACATACGAGCATTCGATCAACTGGCTGACGGTGCTCGATAAGTCACGCGACTACGACATCTTGCTGAAACATCTTAAAGAAAAAGAAAAAGAGCTCGAGGCGTCAGTCGAGAAGGAACGGATGATCGACTCCCTGCATCTGGTTGCGAAGGAACGTGTTCGGGCACTTCAAGAGAAGGAAGAAGAAATCAGGGCGATTCAGAGAGTTGCGACGGAACGTGTTCGGGCACTTCAAGAAAAAGAACAAATGATTGAAGACCTTTCTAGTGTTGTTGAGCAACGGCTTCTCGAGATACATAAATCGTCAGTCTCACTGAAAGAAAAAGAACAAATGATTATAAATCTAAAAAAGATTGCAGATGAGCGAGAACATATGCTCCATGAGCTGGAATCCTTGATTAAGGAGAAGCAGAAAGAAATCGGAAAGTGGACTGGCCTCATCCACGAGATGGAACAAAATTTGGGATATAAATTGACGATGAAATTGCATAAATTGATAAATAGAAAATAATGCAAATTGTCGGCATTAAACTATTTGGGATTCCCGCTTATGCCAAAGGCATGCCTTCGGCACAATCCGCATGGTAAGGATCGGCAGTGTGATATTGCGACGAAGGAAAAGAAAATCGCAGAAGCGATAAAGAGGAATTGAATGGAACATGTATCATGATAGTTTGGCTTGCATCTTTTCCGCGGTCAGGTAATACATTCCTTCGGACAATACTCTTCAAAGCATTTGGACTGCGATCATTTTCCTTCTATCCGGCTAAAGTTGCAGAGAGAGTGACGGCGGTCATTGGACATAGAGAATCAAATGGACCACTCGACCTCCGGGCTCTTTCAATTGCCCCAGACCTGGCACTTATCAAGACTCATGAACTGCCAATAGATAACAACAAGGCGATTTATATACTACGTGATGGCAGAGCAGCGCTGGCATCATACTATTACTTTCATAAAAATGTTCTTCACATCGATGTACGACTGCAGGATCTTATTGCAGGCACAAAAGGTGCAGGTCTTTGGAGTACTCACGTTAATGCCTGGTATCCGGATGGCAGTTCCGAGACCCTTTTGTTGAGATTTGAGGAAGTGACAGCTGAACCGCAGCGTGCAATAGAAATAATTTCTAAATTTCTGGAAATTGATCCGATTTCTCTTGATGTCCCGAGTTTTAAGCAACTGCATAATCTTGCGCCGGTTTTTTTCAAAGTCGGAAATGATAATTCCTGGGCATCTGCATTCACCGAAAATGATCTTGCACTGTTCGAACGCCTCAATGGTGATGCTATGCGGCGTTTCGGATATTTTCATTAGTTGTATTGTCAGGTCGAGAGTCCTGAGAGAGTAAATATCAGACATAGTATAAATGAAGATTGATCAGAACACGCACAAAATTTGAATGGATAAGAAAGCATATATAGTATCCTATCCACGATCAGGAAATACATTGGTTCGTTTGTTGCTTGAGTATTCTCTCGGTTACAGAACCGAAAATATATATAGTATTAAACGACCTGTTATATCCGAGGTTACTAACAGGGACAGTCATATAATAGGGTCTCAAAGTAGGCAGATTGTGAAGACTCACAGTTTCTATCTTGAAGAAAATGACCCAGTGATCTATGTTGTGCGAGATGGCAGAGATGCTACAATTTCTTATTGGCACTTTTTGCATAAACGCACTGGATCGGGAGAAGTTTCGTTTTCTGAATTTCTTAGAAATCTATACAATACCGGTGATTGGTGGGCAAATCATGTCTATCAATGGATAGTTGAAGATCAGCGTGAACAGAAACTCATTGTTCGTTTTGAAGATCTTGTAAGTAATCAGAGTAAAGAATTAGATCGAATGTTGAATTTCCTCGAAGTTCAACCTGTTTGTAAATATTCCGAATTCTCTTCGTTGGTGAATTTTTCTTTCTTGAATGAAAAAGTTCCGAATTTCTTCCGCAGTGGAAAGGTAGGTCAATGGAAAGAAGAATTCACAGATGAAGATCTAAAATTCTTCATAGAACGGGATAATAAAATGTTAGTACGATTAGGTTATCTCGAGACGCAACAAAATGATTCACAGGAAAAATACTCTAAAACTGAACTTGATCACGAAAATAAACTCGGTTGGAAACGAAGGTATGCTTTTTTAGAAAAAGAATTAGTTGCCAAAGATCAACAGATTGAATACCTATCCCAGGAATTAGAACTTCGACTTCAACATTTAAATGAGAAGGAGCAAGAAATTCATAGATTAAAAGATGCAGCTGAACAACGTCTGCAGATTATAAAAGAGAAAGAACATGAGAATGAACTTTTGAGATCACAAATTCAATCTCAACTGTAGAAAAACTTTTTGAATTCAAAATAGAAATGAATTGACATGTCTCCGATACAAGTGAGAAAATAATAAGATAATTTTGTCATTGTACTCTGAGTGAATAGATAATGAGTAGGACGGATGCAGTAATAATTACAGGAATGCATAGATCTGGAACCTCTCTGTTGGCAAATATCTTGCAAGAGGCGGGTGTAGATCTCGGAACAGAATTGCTTGGTCCACTCCCTGGTAATCCACGAGGTCATTATGAAGATCTTAAATTCCTTCATTTCATGGATGAGATTGTGCAGCGTAAGGGATTGGGTATACTTCTAGAAGAAGAAAATCAAATATCGACACTACAGCCGAACGAAATTGAGTACGCTCGCCAATTGATAAATAAGCGTCATAACGTTCCTATTTGGGGTTGGAAAGATCCGCGGACTTGTTTGTATTTGGATTTATGGGAAAAACTCTTACCTGAAGCAAAACACATATTCATATATCGACATCCTCTTGAAGTCGCAACTTCGCTTATTCGACGGGGAACAGATATACAAATTCTTTTGGATCCTATCAGAGGTATCCGATCTTGGATATTGCATAATAAATTTATATTAAAATTCTATCAGGGACATAAAGAGTCCTGTTTTCTTTTGCATGTTTCCAACCTCGGGATTAACGTAAATAGTACTATAACTTCAATATCGAAAAAATTGGATATTCTCTTACAAACAAAACATTTAGGGAAGAATTATTCTACAAATGAACTGCATTTATTGAATCCTGTCAATAATAAACTTTTTTTATCTGCATTGGACCCAGATGCCGATATGTTGTACTCTTCGATGGAACAAGAAGCAGATTTACCTGATGTTTCCGAAACGGAAGAAAATTCTGAGACATTACAAGTTGTTCAAACATTTGCAGATATGTTGAACCTTATTGATCCCGTTCAGAAAACTAAATCATTCTGTTCTGCAATATTTTTGGCATGGTTGAATGTAGTAGAACCTAAGGTGGCTACGATGATGACATCCAATAGAAATAACATATTAGCATGAAATGATAGCTAACAGTATTGATAAGATTGAGGAAACAATATTTGTGAAAGGATGTCAATCCACATGACCATAATAATCGTTATTTGGAAAGAATAATATCCTTTGAAAGTCGTCCAAATAAATACATATGAGAATCAGGGTGGTGCAGCGAGAGCAGCACATCGGCTTCATGAGGGACTGGTAGCGCAGAACGTGGATTCTTCTATGCTTGTCCTGAAGAAGTACTCCAGTGACAATTCGGTGGAACAGGTTGTTATTTCCCCTGCGGTATCACAGTCTGACGAGGAAAAACTTTTAACACAAAGTGTCCAGGAATATTACATCAACAAGAAAAGGACGACAATAAGCAATACCTTTTTTTCTCTTGGTTATCCAGGTTATGCCATCGATAATCTCGAATCAGTACGAAATGCTGACATCATCAACCTTCATTGGATCCTCTCATATCAATCTCCATCGACGCTTTCCAGATTATTTGCTTTGAATAAACCGATCGTTTGGACGTTCCACGATTTTTGGCCAATGACAGGTGGTTGTCATTTCCCCGCCGGTTGCCTGAAGTATAGACAGGATTGCAGCGTATGTCATCTCCTTGAAAATGATGGTGAGGAATTGCCCAAAAGGTTGCTTCAGGATAAAAAAGATATTTTCCGCAGGTCGCCACTGACGATTGTCTGTCCGAGCCGGTGGCTGGCAGCTGCAGCGCAGTCGAGCGCAGTCTTTCGTGATTTTAGGGTCGAGACTATACCATATTCCCTTGATACAAATTTTTATGACACACGCTTCAGAGATACAGCAAAAGCACATCTTGGGATATCTCCTAAAACAGTAGTTCTCATGTTTGTTGCTGATAATATTGAGGAGAAGCGGAAGGGATGGTCGGAGCTTCAACAGGTTATTTTATTATGTGTCGCCGACGAAAGGCTGCGAGCAAGACAGAATGATCCACCGATGGTGTTGGCCGTCGCCGGCAGCACATCGAAGGCTATTCAACAGCTCGAAATCCCGGTTGTCTCACTGGGATATCTGGACACAGAACAGAAAATGCGTATGGCATATTCTGCGGCAGATATTTTTATTCTCCCGTCTCTCGAGGACAATCTCCCTAACACTCTTTTGGAAGCGATGAGTTGTGGCGTAGTTCCGGTGACATTTGATGTCGGAGGAATACCGGATGTCGTGCACGACGGCGTCAATGGTATACTTGTAGAGGCTGGAAATTGTACCAAGATGGCTAAGGAGATACTGCGCTTAGCCTTCGATATAAAATTACGTGATGTGCTTGGTGCACAAAGCCGGGCAACGGCGGTAACGGATCACGCGCTTGCAGTTCAAGCAAAACAGTATATTGAGTTGTACAGTGAATTAATTTCGCAACATAGTGAACCACGGAAAGAGAATCTCCGCCGAGGAGGGAAATCCTCTGAATCAAAAACCTTGCTCCGTACAAAACGCTATGAGACTTTCAATGTCCCCGTGGACACAACATTCAGTTCGGATTTAGCGAAAGTGTTCAAACGTATTGTCGCCATGCGAACCGTGAGACCTGAACACGGATTTCATCCTGCAGAGAGTGCGCCTCATATTAGTCATTGTGACTTTTCTTATTTCACATACTCAAAGAAATCACATTTTAAATTTTTCAAGCGTCCATTGTTCTACACGGATACAGATCCTGTAAATGCAAATCTGAAATTTTATCAGGATCTCCTGGTGTATAATTTTATTCTTGAAAATATACCAAAAGGTCAGAAGATTCTCGAAATTGGCGGTGGTGATTCGCGAATTATTTCCGCACTTAAAAATCAATACGAGTTCTGGAATATCGATAAACTGGAAGGGGTAGGGAACGGTCCTTTCGCCATCCGCGATATGGAAGGATTCCATTTCGTCAAAGACTACATTGGCGCATTTAATACCTCGCTTCCAGATTCATATTTCGACTTTGTTTTTAGTATCTCGGTACTCGAACATGTCGATCAAAAGAAAGAAGTGTATGAGAGCGTGATTTCCGATATCGATCGTGTATTGAAACCAGGCGGATTTTCTCTCCATTGTTTCGATATTGTAATGAAGAACAGTAATGTCTGGTCCAATCAATTTCTGTACTATATGTATGAGCACACTTCCGTACTCAACCCGTCAAAGCAATGGACGGAAGTAATGAACGATGCTGATCTGTACTATATGTCGAGAGAGGCCTATGACCAATACTGGATGTCTGCGACGCATAAATCATATGAAGATTTTGGGAAACCGTTTTCGTACAATATCCTGGTGAGAAAACCGCAGACTCCAATACGCATTCCTACCTCAGGTACAAAAAAAGAAGTTCACCGAAAGACGGTGACAATGAGCCTAACTGATCTTCCGAAGATCACAATCGTTACTCCGTCATTTAACCAGGGAGAATTTCTTGAGGAATGCATAGACTCTGTTCTTTCACAGAACTATCCCAACCTTGAATACATCGTTATGGACGGCGGCAGTACAGATAACTCCAAAAATGTTATAAAGAAATACGCCAAATATTTCTCTTATTGGCAGAGCAAACGCGATAAGGGGCAGTATTATGCCGTTCAGGAGGGATTCCGCAGAAGTTCGGGAGAGATCATGGCGTGGTTAAATTCGGATGATAAGTACCATGCAGGTGCTCTTTGGAGAGTGGCTCAGATTTTCTTTGAGCACAAAAAAGTAGAATGGATTACCGGGCGCCCTACCGCATGGAATTCTTTAGGTCAACTCCTCGTGGTATCAAAGGAATTACCTATTTGGACGCGGCAATCGCTGTGGAGTGAAATGGAAAAGGGGATATTTCTTCAACAGGAAAGTACATTTTGGCGTCGATCACTGTGGCAGAGAGCCGGTGCTCGATTATCTACCGAGTTGAAGCTTGCCGCAGACTTTGAGCTCTGGGTCCGTTTCTTCAGGTATGCACAGCTCTACAGTGTCGACACAATGCTCGGGGGGTATAGAGAACATAAAATTCAGAGGGGCCACACCTATGAGAAGATATATCTTGAGGAGGCGGAAAAAGTTGTTAAAAAGGAGAAAGCTTCCAAACTATCAAAACAGAGGATACCTAAATCTCGTTCAATGATAATTACGCTTGAAGCGGCACTGACGGAACCGGTTTCGAATTCTATACATTCTACCCAGTCGGACAATCAAAAACTTGTCGCTTCGCTTACCGAGCTCGTTGGAACTCAGTTTGAACAATTGAGAGAAAAGGAAAGCCAGCTTCATAAACTCAAGAATGCACTCGATGAACGTCTGAAAACAATACAGACAGGATCGTTTTCGTTAAAAGAGAAAGATGAAGAGAATGCAAGGCTTTCTTCGTCTCTTGAAGAGAGATTGAACGCTATTAAATCGGCTTCGCAATCTTTAAAGGAAAAGCAACGGGAGTTAGTAACGGTCTATGAAGAAGCTGAAAGAAGGGCACTAGAGCTTTCTAAGAAGGAAGCTGAGATCGAGGCAATAAAAAATACCGCAAACGAACGCTTTCGACTTCTTAAAACAATGGAAGGGACTGACCGGCAGCTTAAGGCAAAAGAGAAAGAGATCAACGATCTGAAAGCCGTTGCCAATGAACGGTTGCATCTTCTTAAAGAGATGGAAGGATCTGACCAGCAACTTAAGGAAAAGGAGAAAGAGATACACGATCTGAAAACTGTAGCAGACGAGCGATTACACCTTCTTAAGTCGATGGAAGGGACTGAGCGGCAGCTCAAAGAAAAAGAGAAAGAGATACTCGATCTAAAAGTTGTTGCAGAAGAACGTTCTCGCTTACTCCTCGAGAAAGAAGCAGAGA
>JBEKLV010000393.1:0-7169 GCA_050008835.1 Bacteroidota bacterium
AAGGATGCAGGAGTACACCGTTGTTCAACCTGACATCTCCGGCATGGCCTACGGCCTCGAGATTCGTGCCCCTTTTCTGGATCACGAGCTGATACAATTTGCAGGCGGGCTTGCGCCCGACCTTAAGATCAAACAAGGACGGATTACGAAATACTTATTACGTCGTGCTTTGGATGGCCTGATTCCTGATGAGATTGTGAACCGTCATGACAAAACAGGTTTCAGCGGAGTAACCTACGCACACCTCATTGGACTAGCGCAAGGACGTTGGAGGCGTTACTTTGAAGACTCGCTCTTCGCCGGAACTCTTCAGGCGTGCGGTTATTTTCATCCAAAGTTCATTGAGCATAGCTGGCAGGAACTGCTCGTTGCCAAGCCTCGAAGCGCCGATGCCACCTTGCTCTTTCAAACCATCTGGTCGCTTGTGGTGTTCGAGCACTGGTGGCGCGAAATGGTTACATCATAAATGATTTGTATTTTCAGATTGATCGACGCTGTTCTACAGAGCGAGTACGAACGAGAAAAGGAATAAAATGAACCGGTTTTGGATTGAATACTTGGTAGATCCCATCTCGGGAGGCACATTAAAGCTCATAGCTTTTGAAGAACAGGGAGACGAGGTGAAGAGTGGTTACCTGCTGGACTTGTCCGGGGCATGGTATCCCATTGTGAACGGAATTCCGATATTCGTTCCCAATGCAATGGAACTCTACCCAGACTTTTTCCATCAATTCAAAGTTGGATTGCCTGCATTTAGCGGAGATGATGAACGAATACAAAGCTTCAGAAAAAAACACGGGCGAATACAAGACAGTTTCAGCTACGAATGGGAAAGATACAATCGGTTTCTTCTGACCTACGATTCAACATACGTCTTCGAACCAGATCTGACACCTACAGACTTTGCAGGCAAGTTGATACTCGACGCCGGATGTGGCTACGGTCGTCACTTGAAAATCATTGCAGATATCCCGGGTACGATGGTGATTGGAATTGACCTGAGCATGGCGGTACACAATGCCCGTGAGATTTTGAGGGATTATAAAAACGTTCTCATCGTGCAGGGAGATCTTCATCACCCGCCGTTCAAGTCCGGGATTTTCGATTGGGTGTACTCCTGGGGAGTTTTACACCATACGCCCGATACGCGACGCGCATTCGAGGGCTTGGTCCATTACTGCAAAGTCGGAGGGACAATCTCAATCAAAGTATACCAGAACTGGTTTACTCCGGCGCACGTAATTCAACAACTCATCAGGCGCATTACATGCCGGCTGCCGAGGGGATTTCTGTATTTTCTCTGCTACGGTGCGGTGCCAGTGAACAGCTTCTATCAGTTCATCGGCAGATATATTCCCGGACTGCGCGAGCTCATTCGGTTATTCATCAAACCAAATCCCGATTGGCGCATTTGTCACACCGATACTTTTGATTGGTGGCATCCGTACTACAATCACTATCATAAGCATGAGGAAGTGATCAACTGGTTTCGAGAAATTGAAATCTCCAACCTGAGGACATATAAGCCAAACAACGTCGTACGGGGGACTGTCACGGCCAACTCGACAGGTCTTGCAGCAGAACATCTCGCCAGTGGCAGATTGGGGAGCAAATGGCTGTGATGCCGACAGTCTCTTTTTTCTGTTTCTATTATCCGCCAATGGCTCGTTCGCGCAGCAGGCAGATCTTTGCCCACGGACTTGCTGCACAGGGATTTTCGGTGAAAGTACTGTCGATCGCGAATCCTCATGGGTTCTTCAACAAGTTCATGATGGATACTTCAATGCCTCAGGATCCTCCGGGAGTGATTGTTGATCGGGTCCACGCACCGAATTGGTGGGCACTCGGTGAAGTCCTGGCGCAGGTTGGCTTAATTCCTGACGCTCAGATAAATTGGGTCAGGGCGGTTAAGCTGCATTGGAAGGAAATCCTCAAGGACCAAAAGAGCATCTTGTTCGGAGTCTATCCTCCATTCGCCGATATTCTGCTGGCGTGCTGGGCCAAGGAGTCCACTGGATGGCCGCTTGTCATCGACTACAGGGATGAATTTCTTAGTGCCTCGGAAAAGCATCCAAGCCGGCAGCAGAGGAAGTTGTTCGCGTTGGAGCGGTCTGCCTTGGAGGCGGCCGATATTATTTCCGTGGCTTCGGCAACAATTAAGCAACGACTTCAAGCTCGGTACGGGATTGCTGAGGAGCGGTTCTGCATTACGTATAACGGATATGACCTAGAATTTGATATGAGTGATGTGGGCGGCGAATTGGATCACGAGGGACGAAGTGACGATTCTGTGTTGAACGTCGTCTATGCGGGTGCGATTTCGCAACACCAAAGGCCGGAAGTACTTTGCGAAGCGTACCGGTTCCTGATGTCAAAGCACCCTGAGTTGCAGGGCAGGATCAACATCACCTTCTATGGACCGGATAATTATTATTACCGTCATTTTTTTCGGCGCTATTTAGGACAAGGAATGCAGTACGCGGGATTTCTTCCATATGGAAAAATGCAACAACTTCTACCTTCATTCGATGTTGGTTTCTTCTCTCTTGCCAGTGACTCCTACGACTATGCGATGCCCCGCAAGCTATTTGATTATATGATCGCCGGACTACCAATCCTGGCAGCGCTTCCGGATGGCGAAGCGAGCCAGCTCGTCAGGCAACTCAATATCGGAAAGGTGTCGCATTACTCAGATGTTGATGCGCTCGCTGATAATCTCTACAGGTACGCCGTTGATAGGAACGAGATCAGCAAAATAAGGCAGAAGATCCGAAGCGTGAGAGATCGATACAGTCTCCAGAAGCAGGTTGAAGCACTTTCCATTCGTATGAAGGAGCTTGTTCGTTGAAAGATAAATTCGCATCAAATCTCATGAGAACAATAAGCATCTCCAGGAACCCTCTCTGGTCTTACGGGATTTCGCTCCTGTGCCCTTTGACGTTCACACGTAAGCTTCATCAACTTGCGGGCAGAAATGCAACTCTATGGGAAGGGAAGCAAAGTTGCTTTTCACTTTCATTCGATGTCGACTTCTTTGCTGATGTCAAGGTGCTCCCGATGCTGGTCGCAATACTTGACGAGTACTCGATCAAGGCGAGTTTTGCCGTTATAGGCATGATGGTGGAACAATATCCCGCAGAGCACAAGCTCCTCGTAGGAGCGGGGCACGAGATCGTCAACCACACTTACAGCCATCCGAATCATCTTGAGCTCACTCCGAGTCGGTTTTTCGATAGGATCAGTCTCGAAGAGCAAGAGGAGGAGATCAGGAGATGCGATGAAGTGATCAGAAATGTTCTTGGTGTCAAACCGATCGGTTTCCGCACACCGCATTTTGGCAACCAGTATGCGTCGTCGGTGTATGGCATTCTCCGGAAGCTTGGCTATCTATATTCGTCATCGACCGTAGCGCCCCACACGCCAAGTTTCGGTTATCCGTTCAAGGAACGGCAGGGTATCTGGGAGTTTCCAGTGAGCACATGTCCGATGCATCCGTTCACCACGTTCGACACGTGGCATGCGTTCCATAAATCACCGCCATTCATGAAACAAGCCGGATGGCACGGGGATAAGACTGAGTTCTTCAGACTCTTCAAGCAATTGATCAGTGTGGGAATCGAGAATGGTTCGTATGTTAATCTCTATTTTGACCCTCAGGATGTCCTGCAAGCCGATCTAAAAAGTCTACTCTTATATTTAATTGGTAAGGCGGATGAGGTTTGCGTTATGAATTATCAACAAATAGTTGCGGATTTTTCCAGAAAGCGCTCAGGCAATGTATAAACTGGCGGTGTTCCCGAATGATCCGTTGTATCTTTACTTCCAGAAAGGAGAGGTGAAAGATAGGTACTGGAACCCGCAGAATCTATTCAATGAGGTACACATCATTTCTTTGTGTGAACGAGATATCGAGCCGGAGAAGATGCAACGGGTAGCCGGGCAAGCGAAACTCTTTATCCATTCCATAGGCAGGCCGAGCATCGTTACCCTTCCCTTGTACTTCAATAGGGCTTTTCGCATAATGAACGAGGTAAAACCAGATCTCGTGAAAGCACACCATCCATGGCATGCGGGTTCACTGGGAGTGTACTGCGCAAGAAAGTTGGGAATCCCGTCGGTGATATCAATCCACAATCCAATTGATGAACAGAGAATCAGAGAGAGAAGATTGGTTCTCTATTTGGCGAAACTTTTAGAATACTATTGTTTTCCACGCGTAGACGTTGTTGTAGCTATGACTGAATATTTGAAGAGATATTCTGTGAGAATGGGTGCCAGAAGGAACGTTGTCATTTTCAATCGTGTTTACCTTGAACAGTTCCGGCCCAAGAGCAACCATCGATTGAATGGAGTCCCGAAGATCCTCTCTGTCGGACGACTGGATGGCCAAAAGTATCAGGAATGCTTAATCAGGGCGGTTGTAGATCTTAATGTGACCTTAACTCTAATTGGTCAAGGTGAAATGAAGCGATACCTTAAAGATTTGGTAAAAGAGCTGGGCATTAAAAACAAGGTGACGTTTATTGATTCCGTAGTGAACAAGGATATTGATCGATATTATCAAAACACGGACATCTTTGCCATTGCCACGCACTATGAGGGTTTTTGTATACCAATACTGGAAGCGATGGCATCATGCCTTCCTATTGTAGCGAGTAACATCCCCTCGATTTCTGAGATTCTGGGAGGCACCGGTTTCCTTGTGGACAATGAGGCCGCTTCATTTAGAGAAAAGTTAATTAAGTTGATCGAGTCAGAAGATCTTCGATCCGAGCTCGGTAGAAGAGCTCGCGCCAGAGCAGAGACAATCGACGGTGACAAGATGGAAGGACTAGAGGCTGATCTATACAGGGAGTTACTAGCTAAATGAGACTCTGACTTTACGACGGGAGGAAAAGTGGACAGTCACAAGAAGGGGCATTCTTGGTTACAGCGTTTCCAGTGCCCTTCGTGCAAAGTTGGACCGCAGGTAAGAAGAAGAACTTTATTGCTAATGGCTTCAAGATTAAGTACACTAAATTTTTTTCCCCTTTCATCTTCGTCGATAAAATGCTGAAATTAAGAGAAAACGTATGTGGTACATTGAACAAATCTATTAATGAGTACTGGGAATCTCAAAGCAATGCACTATACTTTCTTTGCCCAAAAGTGCCATCTGCGATCTGATCTGAATGGATATCTACAGCCGATACGCAAGGTTTGATGATGAATACGATTAGTCAAACGGATCAGTACTATCAGATTCCGCTGCCAACTATCATCAAAGTCCCCTTACTTACTCCATGGTGGACTGCAAACGATCTCTGGGCAGCTGTGAATGCGATACTCAGTGGCAATTCGCGGAGCCGCGAGCTTTCAAATTTGGCGAAACAGATTTTTGGAGTCAAATATGTCATCGCAACGGGGCGCGCATCATCTGCGCTTACGCTCGGCCTCAATGCATTGGGGTATAGCCGAGGAGACGAGGTCATTATCCAATCAATGATTTGTCGCAGCGTTGTTCAGGGGATCATCAATGCTGAATGCAACCCAGTCTTGGCCGATGTTGGAGACGATTACAATTTGGATCCTGCTAAAATTGAAGAGTGCATTTCTCCTTCGACCAAAGCTATCGTGATGGCAAATATGTTTGGCAAGATTGCGGATGTAGAGGCCATCGAGGATCTCGCTCGGCGACACAACCTGCTGCTCATCGACGATGCCGCAGTCTCTGCCGGAGCGCGGCGTAATAGTAAGATGAGCGGTTCATTCGGTGATTTCGGAATTGTCAGTTTCAATACCGGGAAGAATATGATTGCCGGTGGTGGTGGGCTCTTTCTGACTGGCGACCGACCGTTGTATGAGAGTGCAGCATCTGTGAAACTTCCTCATATCGGTCGGTTGAGAATGTGGCGACATCTTTTTTACTTGATTGGATATCATCGATACAAGAAACAGTTGGCACCAATTGCAAAGTTGATGCGCGAAATCCGTAGGGAAACGGAGATCCCGGTAAATGAGATTTATGGAGTGACGGTTCCTCAATTGGAGTTGGAAGAGATTAGTCCACTTCTGTGTGCCCTTGCGCTGGGGCAGATGAGGCGACTGCCCGAAATTCTCGAGCGCTGTCGGAAGCACGCCCACATTCTTTCCGAGATGCTCGCCGATATTGAAGAGATCGAGCTACCTTCCGGGTCTTTCCCGGAACATGTTTTCACGTATTATGCTATTTCGGTGCGAGTCGATTCACGGTTCGAGTTGGGTCAATATCTGCGAGGGAAAGGAATCGAGACAAAGTGGAGTTATTATCCGCTCCACCTCCAGGAGGCGTATCGTCACTACAGGCATGGGAATCTTGAAAACACCGAGAGACTGTGGCCTCGTTTGTTGTACCTTCCAGCCGATGCCAACTTGTCCGAAAGACAGGTGATCTCTGTAGGGCACGCTGTCCAAGACTACTATGAGCAAAAGAAGTGGAAGAAATGAAAACAGAACTCATCAAGAAGCTCAGATGTCCTCGTTGTTTGCATGGCGACTTTAAACTGCATACCGAAATCTCAGACACAAACGAAGTGCGTAATGGAAAGGTAACATGCCTCAATTGCTTACAGGAATTCTCAATATGTTCTGGAATCTTAGATGCATTGTGCCAGGCTGACGACCCGATCCGATCTGAGCAAAAAGGTTGGGAGAGATTCGCAGGAATCGAAGGATGGTTGATTCCACCAACTCAGTACCTATTGGAACTCCCGCGTCCGAGCACACCGATACCCTCGGAGACACTACATTGGGATGTGCACGCGGACAATTTCGAGATGGTAATGGGGAATCTTTCCCTCGAGGGAAAAGATATCCTCGATGTCGGAGCCGGTAGGTGCTGGTCAACCAAACACCTGGCACTTGGTGGAGCAAATTGTGTCGCAATGGATATCCTGGCGCATTCCGGAATCGGATTAGGTGTAGCAGACGTACTCATACATCACGAAAATATTTTTTTTGAACGAGTGCTGGGAGATATGAATAACATGCCATTTGCCAACAAATCCTTCGATATCGTTTTCTTTACCGGAGCTCTGCATCACTCGACGGATCTCGAAAAAACTATCGCGGAGTGTCAGAGAGTGCTGAAACCGGGTGGCATGCTCGCACTAACAAATGAAGCATGTGGAGGCATCGTTTCGAATGAAAAT
>JBEKLV010000394.1:0-5378 GCA_050008835.1 Bacteroidota bacterium
TGCGCCAGTACCAACGAACGCCCACGGGCCAAGGATGCCGTTGGTGTTCGTCGTCGTAGTCGTGATGGCCCCGGTGATCGTGGCAAAATCGACCGCACCACCGGTGTTGCGCGTGATGGCGCCCAAGGCGAGCGTGCCGACACTGACGGTGTTGCTGATCGTCGAGGCGCCAGCATTGACAGTCAAGCCGGCGAGCGTCTGTATAGTGGCGGCCGGGTTCGAGTAGGTGAAGGTCCCGCCGCCGACCGCCAAAGCGCTGCTGGAACTCAATGCACCCGTCAATAATAAGGTTCCGCCGTTGTTGACCTTCAAAGAGCTGCCGGAGCTCAACTGACCGGACAATAACAGCGTGCCGGCATCCACCACCGTGTTGCCCGTGTAACTGTTGCTGCCCGATAGGGTCAACGTACCCGCGCCTTCCTTGGCGATGCCGCCCGGGCCGCTGATATTGCCGCCGATTGTTATATTTCCGCCGCCGGCGGTTGTCTTGATCGTTCGCGTGTTCGGCGCGCCCTTCGGCAGGTAGATGTTGTCGTTGATGGTCTGCTGATTGGTGCTGCTGTTGGCAATCGCCCCGGCCAGCGTAAAGCTGTTCGTGCCTGCCGTGCCGGGATTGATCGTATAGGCAGGCGCGGCTGAGGAGAATGTGATGCCTGACACGTTGTACGTGCCCTGCGTCATCAGGTTGTCGGTCAGGGTCGTGCCTGAAGAACCCGACCCAGCGAAGATCAGCGCATCACCGTTGGCGGGCTGCGCAGCGTTCCAATTCGCGCTGCCGGCCCAGTTGCTCGAAGAAGTGCCGCTCCAGGCGACTGTGGACGACTTAGCGACAACTGTCAACTTATTGGCGGACTCGGAATAGGTTAAGCCGTTAAGATAGTTGCTCCAGATTCCGTTGAATTTTGTAAATCCGTTGACGCCGAATGTGTTGCCGTAAGTCGTATTTGCGGAGGTGACCAACGTCCAGGAGTTGCCGATGTTGGCGCCGGCGTTGGTCATGTCGAGATTGAAAACGCCGTTAAGCAGCACCGCTGTTGCGCTTGATCCTATAATAGCGTTATTCACGCCGCTTGCGCCGATGGCGAACGTTTGGTTCGCCCCGTCTGCGAGTTCAAAACGGCCGGTTACGTTGATATTTCCGGTAAAAGTGTTGTTGGATGAATACATCCTCACGTAGTAGGTATTGGTTGTCCCGATGTTAAGCGTTCCGCTGCCTGTCACGTCCGCCAGAATGCTGGTGTTGCCTTGCTCGGAGTTAAAGGTGGCTGAGGATGCGATCGTCACCTTTCCCGCAAGCTGAAAAAGATCAGTTGAATTATTGCAATATTGATGCGTCGATCCTCCGTTAAAAATGAGATTCTTAAAAGATATGATGCCGGCGGATCCGGAGCCCTTGTATAACAGCCCCGTAGTGGAATCGCTCGCCGAGTTATTGACCGTAAGAGAATCGCCGGCAAAGTTGAAACCGTAGGTCGAGCTATCGGGCGTGCGGATCGCGTGGTTGCCCGTGTAGTAGTTGGCGCCGGAATGGGCGAAGTACGAGTCATTCCAGCCGGCCGAGGAGTTGAAACTCGACGTGCCAACGGTGTCGCTCGCCGTCAACGTCACAGTCGTGGCGGTTGACTTGTAAATGGTGTCAGAGAAACCCATGTCGGCGCGCAAAGCATACAGCATGGCGACACAAGACTCCTTGTTGGTCTCGGAGCCTTCGGTGTCGTAGTTCAATCCGTAGGGCCAAAAATGCTGGGTGTCGCCGTTCAGGCGGGACCCAATCCCGTAGAGCTGCTGCATTAGCGCGGTCGTCGCCCCTCCGTTCCACCGGCCTTCGATCATCAGGCCGCCCCAGGCGGAATATGTGCCGGTGCCGAAAAAGTGGCAGCTCTCGTGCTCCGCGACCCGTTCGGCGGGCCAAGTCCCACCGAAACCAATACTGCCGAGGTAGCTAGCCTGTGCGGTTGGGATGCCGGAGTTGTAGTAAACGTAAATGTCAGTTTTAGAGTCAACGATGTTGCCGTAAGCATTTATGCGGGCGCACACAAGATCCATCGCGGCAATGGCGGCGTTCTTTCTGGAATCTGTGTCCCAAGTCCCTCCGATAGTATACGTGACCGTCCCGCGCGCGACGGTCGGCACAATCACCGCCGCGAATATCATCATCGCGGCAACGGAGGCTGTCTTCGCCATGTTCATCTTCCTCAGCATCACGGTTGTCCTTTCCGCAAAACCAGCAAATTGAAATCGCATCCCAGTGCCTTATCTAGCAAGTTATTGCCGGTTGGGTGCCATGCCCACGCTCGCTTGGGCATGATGAATGGCATCGTCCCATAGGCAACAATTTCGGGGAAGAGGCACTAGTCATAAAGTTGGCTCGCTAAGCAGTTGCACAAAGATTTTTCATTGGGCGACCTTATATGTACTCCTTTGACAACTTATTTTATCAAAATTGCAGTGCCGTGTCAAACTATACGGCTTGTTTTCGGGCCTCGCTCGCCCATCGCCAAATCCAAGCCCCGCGCCGACGGCGGACAGAGATGGGAAGGAAGAGGAATGAAGGATGAGAGATGAAGGATGAATTTTAAATGATTACTGAAACCGCTTGCGGTTTCGCGATCTAATAAACCGCTTGCGCTTTTGCGCCGGTAGCGCTATCACCCGGGTATTCTATATCGAAGGATAAAACCGCTTGCGGTTTAGCGCTGCCCACTGTCTACTGCCCACCATCCACGAAATTTTTCTTCGTACTCCGTGAATATGGCGGCTTTATAACGAATCTTTGAAATTGCCCGGAATTGCCGCCCCTTATTTCGCCCTTTTAGCTTGTCAATCTCGATAGAGCAAGATACAATAATACCGGTGATTTAGACGTATACGGTTAGTTTTCGATGATGGCTCGGCGTGGGACTGCCAACGATGTATGTAGTTGAGTTTACGGAAAGCGCCATCGAAGACTTGCGTTGCCTGCGGAAACATGAACAAGAAATCATCCTCGATGCAATCGAACAACAACTTGTTCACGAACCGCTGACCGAGACTCGCAACCGTAAGCCGTTACGTCCCAACGACCTGTCTCAATGGGAACTAAGAGTGGATCGCTTTTGCGTCTTTTATGATGTTACCGGTAAGGACGCGGTTGTGATCGTGAAGGCAGTCGGTTGGAAGGAGCACAACAAGCTATACATTCGCGGCAAGGAGTTCCAGCTATGAAAACGATTGACGTCGGGGCAGCAACACCCAGTCTGCCGGAACTGTTAGAGCTGGCAAGCAACGGAAACGTAATTCTGCGCGCACCTGATGGCAAGGAATTCCTGCTGGCCGAAGTGGACGATCTGGCGTTGGAAGTGGCGATGATTCGTCAACAACCGGAATTGATGGATTTCTTGACTGAGCGCTCTGCCGAAGGACGACGCTCCTCTCTAAAACAAGTACGCGAAACGCTCGGACTGGCGGGACAAACTCCTTAGCATCATGCACCGCATCTTATCGGGTGTCATGCCGGTGAGAGTTTCGCATCGTTGAAAAAATAGATTACATCTCGAGAAGAGCATATGGGATAAAGTCAACATCCACATAAGCGGCACACCTCCCATTTACCCTCTACTTTGACCTTCAATCAGGGGCACCGGGCGGGGAATAAAAGTGCTGAATGCCAAATGAAACCGCTTGCGGTTTCGCATCCTTCAACCCTTTGCACCCTTCATACCCTTCACACTCTTAGCCCAACTCCGTACTCCGTAGCACGTACTTCGTACTGAAAACTGATTACTGAAAACCGATAACCATCTACCATCTTCCAACTTCCATCTACCCCCTTCCACCTTCCCCCTTCCCTTCTCTACGTCTACCCACAACACCATGTAACATCAAGAAAGCCCAACACACTGGCAAAGCCAGTGACACACAATCTCAGCCCCTTTCGTCAGTGCCGCCCAGCCGCGTTACCTGCCGAAGTATCGCATTGGTCGGCAATAGCCGCCAGAGCCACACAACAATATCACCCTGAATCAACAACGATACCCTAAGATCAGCTACGGTTGATCGGATACGTTCGTTTGATGGTGTCCTAGAATCGGCCCCTTTCCACTTTCGCGAGTTTATCGAACCAATCCCAAAGCTCTTCAAAACCGGCATTCCGTGGTATTGGGTTATCTTCAATGAACATGGCTTCGACGAACTGATTTATGTACGCCTCCCCTGTCCGGCGAGGATGTTTGGCGAGCCAAGAAGAATAAAAATCATCGGTTACTTTATAGTGGTGCGAATGGATAAACGGTTCCCAGGTGGTGACAAGTTCATCCTCCGGCAGCACGTTGATTATCTCAATCTGTTCCATGAAACGATCATCCGGCGTCCCCCATGCGTTCTTGAGAAGTTCAATAGCGGCAGCATCCGATTTGGGAGCTCCATAGCCAAAGAGCGACAGCATGAAGGCATTCTTCAAGTGGCCTGCAAGTTCTCGCCACTGTTCCGCAATGAATCCATCTTTTTCATAGTTCTTTTCAGCAATTGGGAAAAGCAGTCGCGATGGATCCAGCTCGTTGCCACACATGCCACAGGGGTTGCCTTTGAGTCCCATAACCATGTCGGTTTTGCAATGCCCAATCATCACATTGCCGTGAAGGAACAACAATCGTGGCAACCGATATCGCTTACAATTACGGCGGAATGCCTGAACAAGGAATGGGTCCCAATTGAAAGTCGCGATCACATCCTTTTCACGCATGCAAAGAACAAGATGATCGTAGAGATTTGGGGTGTTGGGTAATTGTAGCGTGCAAAAGTAATCGTAGACCGCGTCTTCCAGTTCTTGCCGTACCTGTATGTACTCATGTCTCGTGAAGAGTTCGGAATAAATGTCCTCAAAGTTGCAACCACGGTAAGGCAAGTCGGTCTTTTCGAGAATTGGCCCCAAATGAAGTAGTTCAACGAAGTTTGACATAAGGGGGGAGAGGCCGACCTGTCGCATCGCCATTGGGGCAGGCAGAGTAACTCGCGCCTGCCCCAAGAATCACCACATATGGCCGTTCCATTTGGAGTTGGGCAACTTCTTGTTCGGCTGTAACTGTATCAATCATCTTTTCATCCTATTGAAGCGTCAACTTAATCTACCCCGCGCGGATGCCACTGCTGGCTTGTCCATTATCGTATTTCTGGAGATTGTACATCCACCACCGCCCACCGTCCACTTTACTTCTCCGTGTCCTCCGTGCTCCGTGGTAGATCCTTCCGTCCTCCGGCCTCCAGCCTCCGGCCTATGCCAGTCCATCAATTCCCCTTTTTCACGAAAACCCATTTCTACCAAAAATCAGCAAAAAACGCCCAAAATCACAAAAAATGACCAACTATTGAATTCACACCTCGCAACTTTTTTGTAGCGTATT
>JBEKLV010000395.1:0-3391 GCA_050008835.1 Bacteroidota bacterium
ATATTCTCGACCGCCGCGGCCGCCACCCACCTTAATACGTCCGGCGCAGGAACGTTCGCCCTCGGCGGACAAGTCACGGCAAACATGCACTTTTATAAAACCGGCGCAGGTACGCTCCAGTATTCCGCTCCCTCGGGGATCGTGAGTACGATTGCCAGCGGAGCCTCGGATATGAGTTATTTGATTCAAAACGGATCGGTGATTATCCAAGGCGCCGATAATACGACACAATACAATGTCACAAACGGCGAGTTGGTCGTGGGCGATACCACAACCAACGCTGTCAACCTGACGATTAACAGCGGCAGGCTGAACGTGGGCACGTATCTATCCATCGGGCACGGAAACGGCACGACCGGCTTGTCCTCCACCCTGATCGCAAACGGCGGAATTATTACCACCCAACACGTCAACATGGGCTATGACGCCGGAGTAGTCGGCTTTAACGCCGCCCCGGGCTTGACTCTGAAAAACAGTGCACAATTAAACTCATCATCATTTTGCTATCTCGGCGAATCGCCGGGCTCTCATGCCAGTATAACCCTTCAGAACGACTCCCAGTTCTATCTCAGCGATTGGGTCTCCCTGGGCTTGTTTGGCAACGGCACAATGACCGTTAAGAATAGCGCCAAGTTCATCCAGTTGGGCGGCGCGTGCGATTTCAACATCGGCGACTTCGGCACTGGCAATCTGACAATTCAAGACACCGCCACCGTGAGCGCCGGCATCATGTACGTCGGTAGAAGGCAGAACTCCAACGGCGTGATAAGCCAAACGGGTGGAGCCGTGGACTTCAACAAAACCTACAACGGTATTAACTTCATCGGCGGGGCGGACCCCTCGTTTCAAGGCGAGGCAAATCCCACCAACGCCTGGGGTGCATATAATCTTTCCGGCATCTCAAGTACGCTGTCGTTTGTCGGCAGCCTGCATATCGGAAATTACGGCATCGGGGCATTCAATCAGATCGGCGGCACGGTTTCTACCTCGGGATGGTGGCTTATCGGGCATCATGTCGGAAGCTATGGCGTGTATAACATCGACTCAGGCTCGCTGACTTTAACCAACACCAACGCCTGCCTGGCTGCCGGCGATTTCGGCACGGGCACGCTGAATATCAGCGGCACTGGCTCGGTTGACGTAGCCGGATTCGTGGGAATTGGCTTGAATGACCCGAGTAGCGTGGGCGTGGTCAATCTCAATGGCGGAACCCTGGCTGCCACCGACGTGAGGTGCGTTACCCCTGCCGCAACCGCATTTTTAAATTTCCACGGCGGCGAACTCAAGGCAAACACCGGCGCGGGAAACGCCGACTTTGTTAGCGGTTTGGACGGCGCCTATGTCTGGAACGGCGGCGCAGTAATCAATACCAACGGCAATGACGTCACCCTAAACGCGGTTCTAAAGAATCCTACCGGCAAAGGCCTGCAAGACATCGCCGTTACCAACGGCGGATCGGGCTACATGGGCACCCCGGTCGTGAATATCACCACCAACGGCAGCGGCAAAGGCGCAACGGCCGTGGCCTATGTCTCCGACGGCGTGGTGACGGGCATCACTATAACTAATCCCGGCGTCGACTATGCCACCGGCGATACAATTACCGTGCAACTCCTCGGCGGCGGCGCTGCAACGGCGGCAACTCTCGGCACGGTCACCCTCAACGACGGCAATAATTCCACCGGCGGTTTGAGAAAAAAAGGACTCGGTAAACTCACTCTTCTCGCCGACAATATATACATTGGCACCACCTACATCGATAACGGAACTCTACAACTCGGCAATAACGGAACCATAGGTTCGGTCCTGGGCCCAATCACAATTAATAACGCCTCGTTGATCTTCGACCGCTTTGACGACTACGTCTTTGTCGCGGGTATTCAAGGCACTGCCCTCTTGGTCAGCCATATCGGCGATGGAAAATTGACTCTCCAAGACAACGCCAATTACGCCGGTTCGACCGCTTTCGGCTCGGGCGGCGGACTCGTCATTAAAAACACCAATTTCCAAAGCTCGATCACAATCGACAACACCGTCAAATCCTCCAACACCTTGGAATTGAATTACGACACTGACGGCTGGTTTGTCAACGGAGCCATTTCCGGAAACGGCGTCGTTAGAAAGACGGGCGCGGGCCAGGCGATTCTTACCGCCAACAACTCCGCTTATACCGGCCCGGTCAATATCGAGGCGGGACAAATCCAAATCCGCAATTCCTCGGCCTTGGGAAACACCTCGAACCTGGTGACGGTCAGCGCCGGCGGCGTGCTTAATTCCGCTACCAACGGCTCGACTAATAGCTACACCGTCGGCAATAATGTCACCCTTAACGGCGCTTCCGGTGGATTGGACGGCGGATATCTAAGCGTTCAAAACGCCGATACCGCTTACACGGGCACGATCACGGCGGCCGGGGTCGGCGTGCAATTGGGCCACATCTCCTCCAGTCAATATAATGGAAAACTGTTTATCGATGGCGATCTGGTCGGCGCAAACTCATTGAACCTGACCTCCGGCGGCAGCGGCGATCCCAATACATATAGCGGCGCCGTTCAGTTGCGAGGTTCATCGACCAAGTCGTTTTCCGGCCCGATCAACTTGGTCCGAGAGCGATTGGAATTGAACGTTACCGGCGCGAACGCCTTTAACTCGACCGACGTCACTATCGGCAGCGATACCGGCAGTAGCCGCGGCGTGTTGATGCTCATGCAAAACAACCAGATTCCCGACACTGCCGCTATCACCTTTAAAAACACCTCGGGTAATTACGGCTATTTCAGGCTCAACGGCAACAGTGAAACCGTGGCCAGTATTTCCGACCTCACCGGCCGGGCTTTCATCGAAAATACCGACAGCGGTCATTTCTATGACTCTCCACCTTCTCCCGCTTCCACACTGACCCTCGCCGGCAACGCCGATTACACCTATGCCGGCCGGATTCGCGATAACAATACCGGCAATTCCCCGTTGACTTTAGTAAAAAACGGCATTAGCACATTTGCCCTCACGGGCAGCGCCACCAACTCCGGGGGAATTCAGGTCAACGGCGGTAAATTGCAAATAGGCGACAGCACCTCGGGCGGCGTTCTAAGCTCTCCCGTAACTTTGAATAACTCCACGTCGGTTGTCTTCGACAATTCCTCGGCCGCCATTGCCACATGTTCAATCTCCGGCGCCACGGGCTCGATCGTCCAGCGCGGCGCGGGCGCTACGCGGGTTTCCGGACACAATTCCTATGGCGGCGGCACCTTCATCGAAAACGGCAAACTTGTGGCCACGCAACCGGCATCGCTCAAGGGAGACGTCACCTTCAACGGCAACGGCACGCTCTCGGTCGGATCCGATGCCAACGCCCTGGGCAGCGTCGTTGGATTCGGCGGCAACGGCACGG
>JBEKLV010000396.1:0-3128 GCA_050008835.1 Bacteroidota bacterium
CGCTGCAATTCACCAAGAGTGTTGAATGAGGCGCGAGGACAGGATGACAGACTTGCCGGCAATCAACTCACCGCTGGGTGGGCTTCACTGGACGTTCACAGATGACCTCTATTCATCCGCAAACACTCGCGGCCTGTACAACCCACTGCATTTTGTCGTCAGGCTGCGTCGTGAGTTCCACGCATTGCTCACTTCAGGTCCGTCTGGGTCCTTTACGCTTCAGCAGACTGATGTGGAGCGGCTTCCCGCCTTTTTGACTTTCTTCCATGAGTGCATTCATTGGTGTATAACTCGGGGTTGTTGGGAATCGGGATGTGAGAGGTTCCTCTGAGGTAGAGTTGTTCGGCCTTTGACGAATGGAGGAATCTCAATGGGTAAACAAGTGGGAGTTTCAGTGCCTCAACGGTACGAGGCGGTGTTGAAGTTGTTGCGGAGAGAGGAGCCGGCGGCGCAGATCGCCCGGCGATTGGGGGTCTCGGAGCCGACGTTGTATCGGTGGCGAGACGAGTTTATCTCTGCCGGCCAGGCGGCTCTGGGATCGGGGAAGGGGGCGGGCGATCGGCGGGAGCGGCAGGTCAAGGAGCTTCGGCAGGAGTTGGACCAGCGGGACCAGGTGATCGGCGAGCTGACGATCGCCAACCGGATTCTAAAAAAAACTTCGGAAGGCTTGCTGTGACCGGTCCACTGCGTGAGGAGGTCGGCCAGATGGTCGCTACGACCCCGACAGTCCGCCTGACCGGCGTGCTGGCGGCCTTGGACATCGCCGCGTCGAGCTGGTACCGCAAGCCGCTGCCGGAGGACCAGCGGCGTCGGCCGGGGCCGGCCCCCAAGCCGATTCCCGAGCTGATCGTCCGGGCCGTGGTGAAGATGGCCCAGGATAATCCGTGGTACGGCTACAAGCGGATCGCGGTGATGTGTCGGCGCGCGCAGATCGCGGTCACCGACCGGCAGGCGTACCAGGTGATGCGGCGGCACGGGCTGTTGCACAAGCGACGCTCCCGGGTGGCGGAGTTGTACCAGGCGTCGAAGCTCTACGAGCTTCTGCCGCGAGGCCCCAACGATCTGTGGCAGATGGACGTGACGTACATCCACATTCCAGGGCACGGTTGGTGGTACGCGGTCACAGTGATCGACTACTACTCGCGCTACCTGTTGGCCTGCCACCTGACGAGCAGCTACTGCGCGGCCGAGGCGATTCACGCCCTGGAGATGGCCCGCCAAGAGGCGGAACGGATCGGCGGGCCGCTGACGAAAAAGCCGTTTGTGGTGACCGACAACGGCCCGTCGTTCATTGCCCGGCGGTTTGGGGCGTACATCAAGGAGCTGTACTCGCACGTGCGGATCCAGTACCGCACGCCGACGCAGTTGGGCCTCTTGGAGCGATTTCACCGCACTCTCAAGGAAGAGGAGGTCTACTGGCGGCTGTATGACCACCCGGCCCATTGCCGGGAGTGCCTGGAAGAGTTCCGGCAGCGATACAACCGGCGCCGCCCGCACTGGGCGCTCGTCCCGACGGAGGGCGGCGATCCGCTGGTGCCGGAGGAGGTCTACGCCGGCGGCCGGACGATCGCCATCCCCCGCTGGCAAGGCTGGGCGAAGGGGGCTAAGGAGAAGCTCGATCGGATGCTGGCCGAGCAGGCGGCTTGAGATCCATACCGCGATGGAACTTCGGGTTTTGGAAGGCATAGCAGGACAAATGAATGGAGGGGAAAGAAAAACGGCCCTGCTGAAGTGAATCAACAGGGCCTCGGCGGGCCATTCACCCGTCCTAACCTGGCTATCCCTTGTCGGGTTGCTCCCCAGCAGAGCCCGACTCCGTTTCACCAGGCAAAACGAGTCTAGCATCCAAAGCGAGCAGAGGCGACGCACGCGAGGGATTCTTTCACAAAACCAGCCCGACAAATTCCACTTGAACACCGAGCCAAGACACTCATACAAAGCGCCTATCTGCTTGCCATCGATTGCCGGCGTGAGAATCGTAGTAACAACTTTGAATTCCTGGGCGCGATTATTCTTGTCGCGTGCGTCAACCGCCACCTGCCGCATCAAGAGTTGTTTGGGGTAGCTTCGGTATTTTTCTCCCGTCATCCCTCGCGGCTTGTTGGGACGTTGCCACAAGAGCACATCGCCGTCGGGTCGGCTTTCCGCTACGACGCTTCCCGTCCGCTCATACTGAGCGTGAGCAACCAGGTCGATACCTCGATCGCGCAGCTCGCAGGCGATGAAGTAATCGTCGAACAAGGCGTCGGCAAGCACGACATCACCGGGTTTGAGAGTGCCATAGATGCGTCGGAAGAGGTTCGTTTCTCCGGTGCCCTTGCCTTCGTACGGCGCGATGGCCAAATCGTGGCAAGCACCGGTCGTCAGCGATAACAGTACCGCGATGCGGGCGAGAGGAAAGCCGACCCCCGGCTGTTGATTGGGCGGCTGCGGATACATCGCTTGGTTCTCGGCTGTGTCCGGCATCGAGACACTCGAACCATCGAAGATGAACACCGAGCGGCCGTTCCATTTCCATCGGTCACCGACGCTCGTGTGTAACTCCGCGGCTGTCCGTTTTGCCAGGGTGGAGAGAACCCTGGCGGGAATACGACTTCGCGCGTTGCAGTAGCTGGCCGTATTGGGCGAGCACAGCATGATGCCATTGGCCGCACGGTGTGCAATGATTCGCGACACGGCATCGCGGCAACTGTGGTCCTCGCTGAGTACCTGACTCAGGAAACCCCAGATCGTCGTTACTGGATTGAACACTCGATCCCGATACGGCACGCCATGTTCGTTGAGAACCTCTCGGATGCTGGCCTCCGTCAAGATGTCTGCGAAGGGGAGCCCCTCGTCGCGCGCGAAGCGGGCGCGCACCGCATCTAGGCTCGACATGGAACCGCCTGCCGGTAGACGGCGATTCCAGCCGCCTGATCAGAACGCAATGCACACGGGACCTACACCCAGGCGGCAGTGCCTGCGTGTACTTCCATGCCCTCGGTCGAAGTGGCTGCGTCGCCGGAATGTGTTGCGCTGATCTCCGTGACCAGCCGCCATCCTCTATACGCATGAATAGATATGACGTGTTCGGTCAACCGAGAAATTCGCTTAAGCTAGTGCCATTCGTCGCCCCCGCCGGAGCGCAC
>JBEKLV010000397.1:0-3101 GCA_050008835.1 Bacteroidota bacterium
GACATTTCCGATCTGCCGAAGTTCGTCGATGTCAAAAATCGGCACCGGGCCATGCTGATGATTGATGAGGCGCACTCGATGGGCGTGCTAGGCGCCAGCGGACGCGGCTCCGGCGAATACTTCGATGTCGATCGCCGAGACGTGGAGATCTGGATGGGCACGTTGAGCAAGGCGTTGGGCAGTTGCGGCGGCTATATCTCCGGCTGCAAAGCGCTAATCGACTATCTTCGCTACACCATGCCCGGTTTTGTTTTCGCCACCGGAATTTCACCGCCGACCGCGGCCGCGGCATTGGCGGCCATTCGCTTGCTCATGAAAGAGCCGCAGCGGCTGGTGCGCTTACGCGAAAATTCGGCTTTGTTCCTGGATTTGTGCAAACAGCGCGGATTGAACACCGGCACCAGCAAGGATTCTCCGATAATTCCCATAATCTTGGGCAATTCACGGCACTGTTTGGCGCTTTCCCGGACAATGTTGGCGCGCGGAGTGGACGTCATGCCCATCCTCCACCCGGCCGTGGAAGAAAGCGCATCCCGGCTTCGGTTTTTCATCACCTCGCGGCACACTTCGGAAGAACTTCATTATGCCGTGGAGGTAATGGCTGAAGAATTGGAAAAAATCAATCCGGCATATTTGCACGGCTTACCCAGTAGTTCACCAGTGTCTTAACCATAATGAGAGGTGCAGGTTGCTTACCGAACAAGAAATCACACGTAGTTGGCGTAGTTTGTTCCGTAATGCCAAGCTCAGCGAGGAAGTCTTTAGGAACGCGGAGCGCCTGCTGGACGAATTGCGTCCGGAAAGTCCCTTGCGGCATCGGCTGGAAACCGAACTGAAAGAGATACGCGAAAAAAAGCCCAAGAAGCGCTAGTTTCCAGACGGCCGATTCAATGACCGCGTCGGGCGATTAACGGTTGATGTCGATACCGATCGTCAAGCCGTTTATGAACACGTTATCGCGGTTATGATCGCGAAGGATGCCCATCCAGGTATGCTCGGGATCGAGAGTGTAATTGATCATTTCCGAGCCTCGGGCAATGTTGTTCAACCATAGGCCGGTCCAGCCTGCCCGGAAGTCCACCGAGCGGGTGATCTGGTAGCGGGCCTCCAGGCGCAGCTCGACGCCCGGCGTGAATTCACGGATAAATTCGTTGTGGTTGACGGAAGTCGGGCCCATATAATATGGTTGGCCTGAACCCAGTACGCCGGGAGTAATGCCGATGCCGAGTTCGCCGTTCTGATGGACGTTTTGGCAATTCAAGCCGGCCAGCGCTCGGCCTTCAGTGGAAACCGTCCAACGGCCTTGCTTTTTGAACAACCGCCCGCCTATTTGGCCGGCTATGATGTGATTTTGCGCTTCGGTGATCCAATAGCAGTTGCCAAGAGTAGGGCTGCCTTGGGCATTGACCAGGAAGGTATCGTCGAACTCTATATACCGCGGGCCGATAAACCACTCGAAGAACCCTCCGTTGTGCAATTGATTGGACCGGCAGAGGTATTCAAATTCAATGCCCCACGATGACACGTCGCTGCGCAACAGTATGTTGCTGAAGGTTAAAGGCAGTTCCACTAAACCAGCAAGAGCATATCGGCCATCCAACGGATAATATGGAGTATCCGTACCGGAAAAGACATTATTAAAGACCACGTCGACATTGAACGCTGGAATAGATTGACTCCGCTCGCGCAACTGATAAATACTTGCCATCCAGCCGTGATTATCACTTATACGTCCGAATTCGAAACGGTTGCCCAAATCAAAATCGGCTTGCAGATCTCCCGTATCGAGCGTGTTGTGCTGTACAATCTGGTCTATTGTTTTATTGGCTCCGACGTAAGCGGTCCAGGTAGCCCCCTCTTTGCCGATAGTTGTAACCCTTGGCGTGGAAATGGTCCAGTATAATATGTCGTAAGTGAAAAAGAAGCCTTCGTTGGGCTGCGTTCCCCTGCCATAGGAACTGACGTCGGCCGGGGCGAAAAGTTGCATACCCTCGAGCCCTTGCCCTAATGCCGAAGCACCCATGAGCAAAATCAACAATACAACGGCCACGTGCGAAAATGTACGGTTTAGCAACATAGTTATGATCCCACCTCGATATGCGCCCAAAGGAACAGACGCCGGGACGCTCCCGCGCGGAGCGACCTTATACCGGTTGTGACGGTAATATCGGTCATGCCGGTCACGGTAGTTGAATAAGAAAGGAAAACCTTGCCGGAAATATCGAGAATAAGTGCTCTATTAAACAAATATCGGTAAAATGGGCAACATAAAACGCCGTGGCTGTTCCCTGATCCGTGTTACAAAGGCAGGGATGTCAATCTATCTTGAGCTGCGCGTTGTTTCATGCTTGTATTGTTAGCAGGATCTTGAGTTATCCGAGCGGGCTAGGGTGAAGTTAAAAGAAAACAGCATAAATGACTACAACGGCCATGTTATACCCCGTTGATAGTACTGGCTTTTTAAAATTATTTGTAAAATTGCGTCGTTTTTTGTATATTAAGAATCAGGACTTAATCATTAAGTTTGATCTGTATGGGATTTCAATAGAGCAGAGAAAGGATGTTGAGACATGGGCAAGTTGTCAAAACCCGTGTTTTGCCTGATCTGCCTGCTACTTCAATCCGAGTCAATCCGGGCCGATGTGAGTGTCAACGCCAGCGTGGACGTGAATACAATATTGCGCACCATGCCTAATTCGGCGATTGGCATAAACTTGTCCGTGTATTCGAATCAATTCGGGAATAATGGCGATTCTGATTGGTATACCCTAAATCCAACCATGCCTGCTCTTGTCAACAATTCCGGGGCGGAGATGATTCGCTATCCGGGCGGGAGCTATTCGGATGGATACCATTTCTCGACCCATAAAGGCTATGGTGAATATTGTGCTACTGGCACTAACATGGGCAATTTTGTTCGCCTGTTGGACCAATCCAGCAGCCTAGGCATGATAACCATCGATTATGGCTCGGCAATGAAGAGCAATGGAACGAGTGCGCCGGACTATGGCGGCCAGCCACAGGAGGCCGCGGCGTGGGTCGCTTATGCCAACGGCAATGCCTCTCTTTTTGGCACTCCGAATGACATCTCTCTCGGAGTG